>DAICZI010000051.1 GCA_027311205.1 Beijerinckiaceae bacterium
GGGCGCGGTTTCGGGCGGCTGCGGCGAAGGCGCCGTTGTCACGGAAGCGCTGGACGTGATCGCCAGCGGTGAGCCCAAGATGCTCGAATTCGGCGTCGCCGACGAAACCGCCTGGCGGGTTGGCCTCTCCTGCGGCGGGCGTATCCGCGTGTTTGTCGAGAAAGTCATCTGATGGACTTGGCCCTTCTCACGGAACTCAATGTCGAGCGGCAGGCTCGCCGCGCCGCTTTGTTGCTCACAGATACCGCCACCGGCACGCAACGCCTGCTCAAGGCCGCAGCTCTTGCGGATGATCCGCAGGCCGAAGCGCTGGCAGCGTTTTTGCGCTCCGGCAAAAGCGGCACTGTCGAACTGGATGGCCGAACCCTGTTTGTCACGGTGCATAATCCGCCGGTGCGACTGGTGCTGATCGGCGCGGTGCATATCTCGCAGGCGCTGGCACCGATGGCGCGCATTGCCGGCCTTGACGTCACGGTCATTGATCCGCGTACCGCTTTTGCCTCGCCCGAGCGCTTTGCCGGAGTCACCGTGCTCGCCGAATGGCCCGACGAGGTTTTGGCGCGCCAAAAGCTGGATGCCCATACAGCCGTCGCCTTGCTGACCCATGATCCCAAAATTGACGACCAGGCGCTGATCGCGGCCCTCAGGGCGGAATGTTTCTACATCGGCGCGCTGGGCTCGCGCAAAACCCATGCGGCGCGGCGCAGCCGGATGCAGGCCCAGGGTTTTGACGAGGCGGCGCTGGCGCGCATTCATGCGCCGATCGGGCTGGATATCGGGGCCGTCAGCCCGCCGGAAATTGCAGCTTCCGTGCTGGGTGAAATCATTCTGGCCTTGCGCAAGAAGCCGCTGCGTCTTGAGGCGGCAACTTGAAATTTGGCCCCGTCCCGGTATCGGAATGTCTGGGCGGCATCATTGCCCATGCGGTGCGCCGCGACGGCCTGATTCTGAAAAAGGGCACGCCCATCGGCGCTGGCTAATACAGGCAACTGGTCGAAGCGGGCGTTGAAAATGTGGTGGTGGCGCGGCTTGAGCCCGGCGATGTTGGCGAGGACGAGGCTGCGCGCCGCCTGGCGCAAGCTTTGGCAGGCGATCATATCCGGGTCGAAGCGCCCTTCACCGGGCGAGCGAATCTTTTTGCCAGCATCTCTGGCGTGCTGGTCGTTGATGTCGCGGCCATCGACGCGATCAATGCGCCTGACGAGCGCATCACAGCTGCGACGCTGATCCCCTTCAAGCCGGTGGTCGAGGGCGAGATGGTGGGAACGGTGAAAATCATTCCGTTCGCCGTCGAGGCTGCGGCGCTCTCGGCCGCGCTGGCGCGCTGCGGGCACGGGCTGCGGGTGGCCCCTTTTATGCCTCATCGCGTTGCGGTGATTTCAACCTTGCTGCCAGGCCTGAAAGCCGCCACCATCGAAAAGACCCTGCGGGTGACGGAAGACCGGTTGACCCCGCTCGGCTCCAGTCTGGTGGCGCAGGCGCAGGTCGCGCACGAATCCGGTGCTTTGGCACGTGCGATTCAAGACCTTGAACAAGCCGCCGACATGCTGATCATCTTCGGCGCTTCGGCGATTTCTGACCGGCTGGACGTCATTCCGGCGGCGGTTAACGCGGCGGGTGGCTCGGTCACCCAGCTTGGCATGCCAGTTGATCCCGGCAATCTTCTCCTGCTCGGGCGCACATCTCACGGCGTGCCCATCCTGGGAGCACCGGGCTGCGCCCGCTCTCCGCGCGAGAACGGTTTTGATTTCGTGCTGCAGCGCCTGCTGGCCGGGATCAATGTCACCGCCGCCGACATCCGCAGCATGGGCGCTGGCGGTCTGCTGATGGAAATCATCTCGCGCCCGCAACCACGCGCAGGCGGCAGGCCGGATGTGTGAGCTTGCGGTCATCCTGCTCGCCGCCGGGCAGGGCCAACGCTACCGTGCGGCGGGGGGTGGCGACAAGCTGCTGGCGCTCCATGAGGGCCTGCCGATGGTGCAGCACGCCGCCGCCGCCGCGCTGGCCACAGCCCTGCCGGTTATCGCCGTCACCGGCCATGCTGCTGGCGACGTGTGCGCTGCGCTCGAAGGCCTGCCCCTGCGCTTTGTCCATAACGCGGCTTTTGCCAGCGGCATGGCCTCGTCCCTGCAAACCGGCATCGCGGCGCTGGAGCCCGGCACCAAAGCCGCGCTGATCATGCTTGCCGACATGCCGGATATCCGGGCTGACGTGCCGCTGGCCATGGCCAGGGCGTTTGGCAGCCACCCCTCGGCTTATGCGCTGGTTCCGACTTATCAAGGCCAGCGCGGCAATCCGGTGCTGCTCAATGCCTGCGCGTTTGGCGACGTCATGCAACTCGCGGGCGATCAGGGGGCCCGCAGGTTGCTGGCCGGACGCACGGATGTCATCGAGGTGCCCGTCGCGGATGCCGCGATCCTCAGGGATGTCGACGTGCCGCCAGGCTCCGGTTCATGAGGGCACTTGCACGTAAGGCGCTCAAACAAGCGCCCGCAACCTGATCGGCAGGCGGTTACGCGGCTTGGGGATTGGCAGATTGATCCAGTCCACCGACCCTGGCGTGGCGGGCAGGATTTCTTCCGATTGCAGCAGGTGGAACAGCACAACCTTGGCCATCATGTAGGCAAAGTGCAGCCCCAGGCACATATGTGCGCCGCCGCTAAACGGGAACCACGCGTATTTGTGCCGTTTCGCCACGGCTGCAGGCAGGAATCGATCAGGGTCAAAGCGCAGAGGCTCATCCCAATATTCGGGCATGAAATGGGTATGGGATGGCATGATCGCGATGCCCGCGCCCGCGGGTATCACATGGCCTTGCCATGAGAAATCGCGCAAGCTGCGCCGCAGGATGGAAGGCACCGGCGGATGCAGGCGCATGGCTTCCTTGAAGGCATTTTCCATGACCACCAGTTTGCCAAGGTCATCGTAACTGATCCCCTCAGGGCCGCCCGTGGACTTTATTTTCTCCCGCAAACGGCCTTGCCAGACCGGGTTTTCCGCCAATTGCTGCACCAGTGCGGTCAAAGCCGATGTCGTGGTGTCGTGCGCCGCCATCATCAGAAAGATCATGTGATTGATGATGTCGCGGTCAGAGAGGGTAAAGCCGTCGTCCGGATCGGCCCGGCAAATCAGGCTCAGCATGTCGGTGCCCGGATTTTGCCGACGCCGCGGGATTTCAGCCTTGAAGAATGCCTCCAGGCGCGCCCGCCCGGCCAGACCTTTCGCCATCAGCGTGCCCGGCAGCGGCGCACGCACAATCCCGGCGATGGCACGGACGGTGTCAACAAAGGCGGCGTTGATTTCTTGGGTTTCGGCTCCGAAGGGCAGACCCAGAAACACCGCAGCGGCGAGGTTCAGGGTCAGTTCCTTGATTTGCGGATAAAACGCGAAACGCCCGCGCGGCCATTGGCTTAGAGCCGAAGCGGTGAGGCGGTTGAGCGTGCCAAGATAAGATTGCATGGCGGACGCTTTGAAGGCCTCGTTCATCACACGCCGGTGCATGCGGTGCTCGTCAAAATCGAGCAGCATCAACCCGCGCGAAAACGCATGGCCCAGCAATGGCTCCCAGCCGAGCGTCGACGAGAAATTGCGCTCCCTGTCGAGCAGGATCATTTCATTGGCATCGGCCCCCAGCAGCACGACCGCGCGTGAACCAAAGCTGCGCAGCCGGAATACCGGGCCGTGCCTGGCCTGCAACCGGGTGACCAGGCCCAACGGGTCACGCAGATGCTCCAGCGTGGTGCCAACAATCGGCAGGCCATCTGTGCCCGGCAGATGCGAAAGGTCGGGATATGGGATGTTGCCAACCATGGGCGGCTTGAACAACCTGTCGGCGATCGACGGCATGGGCTTGGCCTCACAGCCTTTGCGGCTAAGCGGATATGACGTGCCGGTTTCTTCGCAATGTCAACCGAATTTGCAAAAGCCGCACCAGCCGCATTGCCAGCCCCGCCCCAGCCCGCGTCAGACCCGTAAAAGTCGCCCCAGCCGGGCCAGCAGCGGCACTTCGATGTGCATGATCCGCAATTGCGCCAGGAATAACCCGCCGTAAATCAGCCCGCCGCCACAAGCCAGCGCGATAACCTGCAAGGGCACGGCCCAGCCGTGCAGCGGCGCTGTCAGCCTGCCGAGCGGGTCTGTTGCCCAGAACAGCCATCCCGCCAGCCACAGCGCGGCATTGAGGGTAGCGGCCAAAATGGCGAGCAAGCGCCCGTCAGGCTGAAACAACTGTCGCCGATAGGCAAAAATTGCCAGCAGCGTGACATTGATCCATGCCCCCATCGCGGTGGCCGCCGCCAGACCGGCCGCACCCAGATGGCCCACCAGCACCAGCTTGAGCGCGACATTCACCACCACGGCGGTGAGCGAAATGAACATGGGTGTTTTGAGGTCACCCACGGCCTGAAACCCGGCCACCACCGGGCGGATCGACACCAGTGCCAGCAGGCCCAGCGCATAGGCAAACAGCACCCGTGCTGCGGCCAAAGCATCGCCGGCGCTGAACCGCCCGCGCATGAAAGCCGCCTTGAGCAGCATGTCCGGGATAATCAGGAAGGCGATGAAAAACGGGACGGTCAGCGCCAGGGTCACGCCCAGCGTCATGTTCTGCGCATCAAAGGCCCCCGAAGCATCCTTGTTGGCCAAGCGGCGGCTCATTTCCGGCAGCAGCACCGTGCCCGCCGCAACGCCGATGACGCCCACTGGCAAAAGATACAGCCGGTCAGCGTAATTGATCGAGGCCTGTGCGCCATCACCCAGGGTCGAGGCGATGATCGTGTCAGCGAAAATCGCGATCTGCACACCGGCGGAGCCAATGACGGCCGGCCCCAAAATCTTGAAAAACCGCGCCATATCGGCGTCCCAGCGCGGCCATGCCAGCTTCTCGCCGAATCCTGTCCGGCGCAGCACCGCCATGATGAAGGCCATCTGCACGAAGCCGGCGATCAGCACGCCAAAGCTCGCAGCATAGGCGGCATTGGGAAACAGAAACGCCAAAGCCAGGCAGGACGCAATGCAGACATTCAGCAGAATCGGTGCGAAGGCCGCTGCGGCAAAATGCTTGTTGGCATTGAGCGTGGCCGAATGCAGCGTCACCAGCACGATGCAGGCCAGATAGGGAAAGGTAATGCGGGTCAGGCGCAGCGCCAGGGCGAATTTGGCTGGTTCAGCCCGATAGCCGGGGGCGAGCAGGTCGATCACCTGCGGCATGAACAGCCAGGCCACCACCAGCAGCAGCACTTGCGAGGCGATCAGCATGCTGAAGAGTTGCGCGTAAAATTTTTGCGCAGAACCTGGCCCTTCTTCGACCTGGATGCGGGCATAAGTTGGGATATAGGCAGCGTTGAACGCACCTTCGGCAAAAATCGCCCGAAAATGATTGGGGATACGGAAGGCGACCAGAAAAGCATCGGCCAGCCGCCCCGCCCCCAGCACGTAGGCCATGATCATGTCACGCGCAAAGCCAGATAGCCGCGAGAGCAGGGTCAGGCCGCCAACCGAGGCAAATTGCTTGAACATCGGCCTAGTTCATCGGCGTTGGCAGCGGCGGAAGCGGCCCGCGCAGGGCGTCCAATTCCAACCCCAGCCGTTCGGAAACCAGATACAGCGGGCGTCCTTTCACTTCGGCAAAAATGCGTCCGACATATTCGCCCATGATGCCCAGCGACATCAGTTGCACCCCCGCCAGAAACAGCACCGAGACGATCAAGGTCGCAAAGCCCGGTACATCCGCGCCAAAAATCATCGTCCGAGCCAGAAAATACAGCGCGGTGGCCACTGACCCGGTGGAAATCAGGGTGCCGACATAAGTCCAGACTTTCAGGGGCAGGGTCGAAAATGACATCAGCCCGTCAAAGGCAAAGCGGGTGAGTTGGCGGTAGCTGAACTTGCTGCGCCCGGAATGGCGCAGGCCAAAGGTCACCGGCACGCCGATGCTGCGAAAACCGATCCAGGAATAAAGTCCCTTGTTAAAACGGGCGCGCTCCCCCATGGCGCGCAGGGCCATCACGGCCTTGCGGTCGAGCAGGCGGAAATCGCCGGCCCCGGCGGGCAGCGGCGTCTCGCCGAGGACCTCGAACATGCGGTAAAACCGCCTGGTGAGAAACTGCTTGAGGCGCGTTTCTTCCGCGCGCGAGGCGCGGGTGGCAAAGACGTTCTCATAGCCCTGCCGCCAAAGCGTCACCATCGCCGGGATCGCGGAGGGTGGATGCTGCAAGTCAGCATCAAGGATAATCACTGCCTTGCCCCGCGCGGCATCAAGCCCGGCGGCAATGGCGATCTCCTTGCCTAAATTGCGGCTGAGCGCCATCACCTTGACACGAACGTCTTCGGCATGGGCGTCGCGCAACGCTTCCAGCGTGCCATCGCGCGAGCCATCATCCACGAAGATGATTTCAAAACTGGAGCAGCAGGCCGCCAGCACTGGTTTAAGGGTGGCCAGCAGCGGCGCGATATTGGCGGCTTCATCCTTGAGCGGGATGAGTGCGGAAAGTTCGGGAGCTGATTCAGGCTGGTCCATGCACACCGTTTGCCTTTGCCTCCGACATTTGGCAAGTCTGACCTTGTTCCTGCCCCCGAGACGCAACGCCATGCCCCGGTCTTTCATACTTTGTGCCGATGATCTGGGGCTATCGCCCGCGGTCAGTGCCGGCATTATCGAGGCGGCGGCGCGGCGGCGCATCTCGGCGGCAAGCGCCATGGTCAACCTGCCGTCATGGCCCGCTGCGGCCCAAGGCTGGAGGCAGGCCTCGCCCACCGCCGGCCTCGGCCTGCATCTCAATCTCACTGTCGGGGCGCCGCTGTCCGCCTTGCGCGATCAACTGGGCGGGGCAGGGTTTCCTGCCATCGGATTCTGGTTGCGCGGCATGGGGGCCAGCAAGACCATGATACAGGCCCTGCAACTTGAGATCGAAGCGCAGCTTGATGCCTTTCAGGCGGCTACCGGCACAATGCCGCGCCATATTGATGGCCACCAGCATGTTCATGTCTTGCCGCCAGTCAGCGCGGCGCTGCTCAGCGTGTTGCAGAGGCGCGCGCTTGCCCCCTCGCTTTGGCTGCGCAACAGTGCCGACACCACACGGCGCATCCTGCAGCGTGGCGGCCAGACGGCCAAAGCGCTCAGCGTCAAGGTGCTGGCACGTGGATTTGGCGGCCGCTTGCGCAAGGCGGGCATCACCAGCAATGACGGCTTTGCCGGATTTTCGGGGTTTGATGCGGCCAGCGATTATGCGGAAGCTTTCAAATCCTATCTCGTGGCGCCCGGCCCGCGCCATCTTGTGATGTGCCATCCGGGCTATGTCGATGACGAACTGCACGCCCGCGACCGCGTGACCGCCACACGCCCGCGCGAACTGGAGTTTCTGCTTTCAAACCGCTTTGAGGATTGTCTCGGCGAGCGTGATGCCAGGCTCGCCGAGGCGTTTTAGCAGCCCGGATGGGCTCACTTGATCTTGGCGAACATCTCCGCCACATATTCCCAATTGACGAGGTTCTCGATGAAGGCCTTCATGTAATCAGGGCGGCGGTTGCGGTAATCGATATAGTAGGAATGTTCCCACACATCGCAACCCAGGATCGGCCGCGCGCCATGCACCAGCGGGCTTTCACCATTGGCAGATTTCATGATGGTGATCTTGCCGTCCTTGACTGCGAGCCACGCCCAGCCTGAACCAAATTGCGTGACGCCAGCCTGGATGAAATCAGTTTTCATCTGCTCGACTGAGCCAAGATCACGGATGATTGCTTTTTCCAGCGCGCCGGGGATCGAGCCGCCACCATGGGGCTTCATCCAATGCCAGAAATGCAGATGGTTGTAATGCTGGCCAGCATTGTTGAACAGCCCGGCATTCTTGCCAAACGAACCCGTGACGACTTCTTCCAAAGGTTTGCCTTCGAATTCGGTGCCTTTCATCAGGTTGTTGCCATTGGTCACATAGGCCTGATGATGCTTGTCATGATGAAATTCCAGCGTCTCTTTCGACATATAGGGCTGGAGTGCATCATAGGCGTAGGGCAGGGCGGGAAGCTCGAAAGACATTGTGAACACTCCTGTGACAAAAAGGTTGCGACTAAAAGCGAGCCGCAAGGAACCTGGCTGGGAACCGGGGCTTTGTTCTACCGGCTCGGCTGCAAGGCGGCAATGGCTGCATGCCGTGCCGGAGTGCAAATTTTGTAATGCAGCCAAACCATGTTTTAATTTCGACCCCTAAGTTGGGATGTCACGTCAACGGCAATGCGAATCTGGGATCCGGCTATGAATAAAGCAATGACTTGGCTCGTATTTGCCCTGGGCCTCCTGCTGATGGTGCTTGGGAGTGCTTTTCTTTACAATGGCTTCGGGTTGATCGAGATCGAGCGCGGTGCTGCCCAGGTCAGCGCCGGTGCCAGCCTGCTGGCCGGCGGCGTTGTGACTTTGGGCTTTTCGGTGATTCTCATGCAGATGCAAGAGGCTATCGCCATGTTCACCCGACAGGGCAGGGCGCAGCCGCAGCGCTCTGACCGCAACGAAGTCGCGCCTGAAGACGAAACCAGCCTGCCGATCATGGCGGCGGGTGGCACTGCGGGCGCTGGCGCGGCGGTGGCGGCCGGCATGGCAGGTTTTGATAACAAGTCTTTCCATAAACCAGTTCAGGAAGAGGCCGCCAGCCCGCCTGCACCAACAGTTCCAGCCGAACTGGCGGCGGTCGCCCAACCGGTCGAGCCGAATTTCGGCATGGCGATGCCCACAGCCGAACCGCCGATCGGCGACACGCCCAAAGCTGCTCCCGCTGTCGAGCCCGTAGTTGAACC
>DAICZI010000052.1:0-8536 GCA_027311205.1 Beijerinckiaceae bacterium
CAAGGCAAAAGACCGCGTGGGTATGATCATTGTCGACTGCCTTGGTCATGTGTGTGGGAACCGGCGGCTCTTATATTGCGGTGTCGCAGAACCTTGCAAATCGACGGTGGCTGACGCACCCCGCCGCAAGGCGAACATTTCAACCTTGCCTCCGGCGCATCTGGCACGGGGCACTGAAATCCGGCTATAGATCAGTCTTGACTGTACTTGTCCTGGAGCCGCCGTGATGAGCCGCCTGATTTATGTCCTCAATGGCCCGAACCTGAACCTGCTCGGCAAGCGCCAGCCGCATATTTATGGCCATGAAACTCTGGCCGATGTCGAGCGCGATTGCCGCAAGGTCGCCACCGCCCACGGGCTTGAGATGCGCTTTCACCAGAGCAATGCCGAATTCCAGATCATCGACTGGATTCATGAAGCGCGCGAAATTGCTGGTGCCGTGGTCATCAACCCGGCCGCTTTCACCCACACATCCGTGGCCATCTTCGATGCGCTCAGCACGCTCGAAGTGCCGGTACTGGAAGTGCACATTTCCAATGTTCACAAGCGCGAGGCGTTCCGGCACCATTCCTATGTGTCGCTGGTCGCTTCCGGCGTCATTGCCGGCTTTGGCACGCATGGCTATCAACTTGCCATTCAGCGCGCCGCGCGTCTGATTGACGAAGCCGCGGCTGCCGCGAAGGCCAAATCATGACGAGGCCGGAGCGCACCACAATTGCCGTCATGGGCGTGGGCCAGATTGGCAAGCGCCATGCCGAACACATTGTGGCAACGCCCGAAGCGGAATTGTTCGGCATCATCGACCCCATGCCCGCAGGTGCGGATGTGGCCGAAGCGCTGGCCGCTCCATGGTTCAAGAATCTCGCCGACATGCTGGCCTATGGCCGCCCGGACGCGGTGATTGTGGCCACGCCGAATCAGATGCATGTCGAGCATGGCCTTGCCTGCATTGCGGCGGGCTTGCCGGTTCTGGTCGAAAAGCCGCTCGCTGATGACCTGGCTGGCGCGGAAAGGCTGGTGGCTGCCGCCGAAGCGGGCGGCGTGCCGTTGCTGACGGGCCATCATCGCCGCCATAATCCGCTGGTGCGCCAGGCCAAAAGCTGGCTCGATGAGGGGCGCATCGGCACGCTCATCGCCATTCATGGCTTTTGCTGGTTTTTCAAACCGGATGATTATTTCGACGTCGGCTGGCGGCGCATGCAGGGGGCAGGGCCGGTCATGCTCAACCTCATTCATGATATTGACTTGATGCGGATGTTTTGCGGCGAGGTCGAAAGCGTGCAGGCCCTGCAATCCAACGCGGTGCGCGGCCACGCGGTCGAGGAAAGCTGCGCGATCCTGCTGAAATTCCGCAATGGCGTGATGGGCACCATCAATGTCTCCGACACGATTGTCGCGCCATGGAGCTGGGAACTGACGTCGGGCGAAAATCCGGCCTACGCCCATCTGGTTGAGCCTTGCTACATGTTTGGCGGCACCAGGGGTTCGCTGAGTGTGCCGGACATGCGGCTGATTTCGCATGTGGGCGCACCGGGCTGGTTTCACCCGATGCAGGTCGAGTTTGCCAAGCCGCAACCCGCCGATCCGCTGCGCCGTCAGATCGAGCAGCTATGCCGGGTGGTGAAAGCTGGCGAAGCGCCGCTGGTCTCTGGCCGCGACGGGCTGGAAACATTGCGGGTGGTTCTGGCAGTGAAGCAGGCGGCGGCCTCTGGTGTCATGGTGAAAGTGGGCCCGCCCGGCCCTTGAGACACGACGATGGCGGGCTTTATCCGCAGCCCGCTTGATCCAGGGCTTCATTCACCCGTCGTTCACCCTTTGCTAATTGGCGATCAGTCACTATCTTGTGCTCACAAACGTGATTCACCAGCCAACCGGCCACCGCAGGCCTGCCCGGAGCCCAACCATGACGATCAGTGACTTTCAGCCTGCCCGAGCCAATTATCTGATCCCGCAGGTGATTGAAAATACCAGCCGCGGCGAGCGTGGCTTTGATATTTATTCGCGCCTGCTGCGTGAGCGGATTATTTTTCTTACCGGCCCGGTTGAAGACCACATGGCGTCGGTGATCATCGCCCAGTTGCTGTTTCTGGAAGCCGAGAATCCGAAAAAGGAAATCTCGATGTATATCAATTCGCCGGGCGGGGTGGTGACAGCAGGCCTGGCAATTTACGACACGATGCAGTTCATCCGCCCGAAAGTTTCGACGCTTTGCGTCGGCCAGGCGGCCTCGATGGGCTCGCTGTTGCTGACGGCTGGCGAACCGGGCATGCGTTACGCGGTACCCAACGCCCGCATCATGGTGCATCAACCCTCCGGCGGCTTCCAGGGCCAGGCTTCGGATATCCTGCGCCATGCCGAAGACATCATGAAAATCAAGCGCCGCCTCAATGAAATTTACGTGAAGCACACCGGGCGCGATTATGATACGATTGAAAAAACGCTTGACCGTGACCATTTCATGACGGCGGATGAATCGGCGGCATTCGGGTTGATCGACAAGGTTGTCGACAAGCGGCCGGGTGATGAACCCGCAGCGGCCTGATTCGCTGCTGCAAGTGCGCTGTTAAGGACGTTCACGCGTTATTCATTGGTGCTGTGCGGCAATGGAGCGGGTGAAACTGGCGGGGCAACCATCCGGCGACGGGGTGCCTCGCATAAATTCAGGCCCTGTATGCGTTTTGGGGCATGTATGACGATCTTTTGACTACTTTTTGTTAGGTGATCGCCTTTAGATTGGTTTTCGGGTGTGAGTCGCCGCGCTGCGCAACCCTTAAGATGGAGACGAGGATGAGCAAGGCCGCAGGCACTGACTCCAAGAATGTCCTTTACTGCTCGTTCTGCGGCAAAAGCCAGCATGAAGTGCGCAAGCTGATTGCCGGCCCCACCGTGTTCATTTGCGATGAATGCGTCGAACTGTGCATGGACATTATCCGCGAGGAGAGCAAAACCTCGCTGAAAGCCAGCAAGGACGGCATCCCGACGCCGCGCGAGATCTGCAAGGTGCTGGATGATTATGTCATCGGCCAGCCGCAGGCCAAGCGCGTGCTTTCGGTGGCTGTGCACAATCATTACAAGCGTCTGAGCCATGCCCAAAAGAGCCAGGATGTCGAACTGGCGAAATCCAATATCCTGCTGATCGGCCCGACTGGCTCCGGCAAGACGCTGCTGGCGCAGACTTTGGCACGCATTCTCGATGTGCCCTTCACCATGGCTGACGCGACCACGCTGACCGAAGCTGGTTATGTGGGCGAGGATGTCGAAAACATCATCCTCAAGCTGTTGCAGGCTTCCGATTACAATGTCGAGCGCGCCCAGCGCGGCATCGTCTATATCGACGAGATCGACAAGATTTCGCGCAAGTCCGACAATCCCTCGATCACCCGCGACGTTTCAGGCGAGGGTGTGCAGCAGGCCCTTCTGAAGATCATGGAAGGCACGGTGGCGTCGGTGCCGCCGCAGGGCGGGCGCAAGCATCCCCAGCAGGAGTTCCTGCAGGTCGATACCACCAACATCCTGTTCATCTGCGGCGGGGCTTTTGCCGGGCTCGAAAAGATCATTTCGGCGCGCGGGCAGGGCACGTCCATTGGCTTTGGCGCGTCGGTGAAAGCACCTGACGAGCGCCGCACGGGCGAGTTGCTGCGCAAGGTCGAGCCGGAAGATTTGCTGCGTTTCGGCCTGATCCCGGAATTTGTTGGACGTCTGCCGGTGCTGGCCACCCTTGAGGATCTCGATGAGGAAGCGCTGAAGCGCATTCTGGTCGAGCCGAAAAACGCGCTGGTGAAGCAATATCAGCGGCTGTTCGAGATGGAAAACACCGATCTCACATTCCAGGACGAGGCGCTGAATGTGGTGGCGCGGCGCGCTATCGAGCGGCGCACCGGGGCGCGCGGTCTGCGCTCGATCATGGAGAGCATATTGCTTGACACGATGTTCGACCTGCCGGGGCTGGATGGCGTCGAGCAGGTGGTGATCGGCCCGGAAGTGGTCGAGGGCAAAGCGCGCCCTCTCTATATTTATTCGGAAAAAGCCGGCGCGCAGAGTGCCTGACAAGGTAGCTGCGTAGGCGTGCCGCTTCCCTGGCTGGCGATGAGGCGCCCCCTTGAAACAGGGGGCATGCATCGCCACTTAGCCTCTGTTAAAGGGCCACAGGCGCTGTCAAGGCCTGATGGCAGGGGAGCGTGGTCTCGAGCTGTCCGTGTGTATTTCCGTCGCAAGATTTAACGCTCTGCGGCAGGATGTTGGGCAATTTGGTGTTGCGTTCCCTGGCTTTCCCATGTGGCCGCATTGGCACATGGCAGGCTCTCACCCTCACAGGTTCAATCATGGCTGCCAGCAAACGCAACATTCCTTCCCCCGGCTCGGTCGAGAGCTATCCGGTTCTGCCGCTGCGCGATATTGTGGTTTTTCCGCATATGATCGTGCCGCTGTTCGTGGGTCGCGAAAAATCGATCCGTGCTCTGGAAGAGGTCATGCGGTCGGACCGCATGGTGCTGCTGGCCTCGCAGCTCAATGCCAGCGACGATGACCCGAAGGCGGATGCGATTTATACCAACGGCACCCTCGCCTCGGTGCTGCAACTGCTGAAGCTGCCCGATGGCACCGTGAAGGTGCTGGTCGAGGGCAAGCTGCGCGCCAAGATCGGCCATTACACCCGGACCGACGAATATTATGAGGCCGATGCCGAGGCGCTGGCCGATGAGGCGGTCGACAAGGTCGAAGTCGAGGCGCTGGCGCGCTCGGTGGCGTCCGAGTTTGAGAATTACGTCAAGCTCAACAAGAAAATCTCGCCCGAAGTGGTGACGGCGGTCGGCCAGATCGACGATTATTCCAAGCTCGCCGACACGGTAGCCTCGCATCTGGCGGTGAAGATTGCCGACAAGCAGGCCATTCTCGAGATGCCCTCGGTCGCGCGGCGGCTGGAAAAGTGCCTGAGCCTGATGGAAAGCGAAGTGTCGGTTCTCCAGGTCGAGAAGCGCATCCGCACCCGCGTCAAGCGGCAGATGGAGAAGACCCAGCGCGAATATTACCTCAACGAGCAGATGAAGGCGATCCAGAAAGAACTTGGCGACAATGAGGACGGCAAGGACGAACTTGCTGAACTCGAAGACAAGATCAAGGCGACCAAGCTCTCGAAAGAGGCCCGCGACCGCGCCACCGCCGAATTGAAGAAATTGCGGCAGATGTCGCCGATGTCGGCGGAATCAACCGTGGTGCGCAATTATCTCGATTGGCTGGTGTCGATTCCGTGGGGCAAGCGCTCCAAGGTCAAGAAGGATTTGCCCGCTGCCGAAGCCCTGCTCAACACCGAGCATTATGGCCTCGACAAGGTCAAGGAGCGCATTGTCGAATATCTGGCTGTGCAGAGCCGTGCCAACAAGCTCACCGGGCCAATCCTGTGCCTCGTTGGCCCGCCCGGCGTCGGCAAGACCTCGCTGGGCAAATCCATCGCCAAGGCGACGGGGCGCGAGTTCGTGCGCATGTCGCTGGGCGGCGTGCGTGACGAGGCCGAGATTCGCGGCCATCGCCGCACCTATATCGGCTCGATGCCGGGCAAAATCATCCAGTCAATGAAGAAGGCCAAAACCGCCAATCCGCTGTTCCTGCTCGATGAAATCGACAAGATGGGCCAGGATTTCCGGGGCGATCCCTCGTCAGCCCTGCTGGAAGTGCTTGATCCCGAGCAGAACGCCACCTTCAACGATCACTATCTTGAGGTCGATTACGATCTCTCGAATGTGATGTTCGTGACCACGGCCAACACGCTCAACATTCCGGCACCCCTGATGGACAGGATGGAGATCATCCGTATTGCAGGCTATACCGAGCAGGAGAAGACCGAGATCGCGCGACGGCATTTGATCCCGGTGTCCATCGCCAAGCACGGGCTGCGGCCTGATGAATGGTCGATTGATGACGAGGCGCTGCTGCTGCTGGTGCGCCGCTACACCCGCGAGGCGGGCGTGCGTAATCTGGAGCGTGAACTTTCCAATCTCACCCGCAAGGCGGTCAAACGCATCCTCACTTCGGATGAAAAGACCGTGCAGGTCACGGCGGCCAATCTGGCTGATTTCCTTGGCGTGCCGCGTTACCGCTACGGCGAGGTGGAGAGCGAGGATCAGGTTGGCGTGGTCACGGGTCTGGCCTGGACGGAGGTCGGCGGCGAGCTGCTGACGATTGAAGGCGTCATGATGCCGGGCAAGGGCAAGATGACCGTTACCGGCAATCTGAAGGACGTGATGCGCGAATCGATTTCGGCGGCGGCCTCCTACGTGCGCTCGCGCGCACCCGATTTCGGCATTGATGTCGATATGTTCGAGAAGCGCGACATCCACGTCCATGTGCCCGAAGGCGCGACCCCCAAGGATGGGCCATCGGCAGGTATTGCCATGGCGACGGTCATTACGTCGGTGATGACCGGCATTCCGGTGCGGCGTGATATTGCCATGACCGGCGAAGTGACGTTGCGCGGTCGGGTGTTGCCGATTGGTGGCCTGAAGGAAAAGCTGCTGGCAGCGATGCGCGGTGGCTTGAAGAAGGTGCTGATTCCGGAAGAAAACGCCAAGGATCTGGTCGAACTTCCGGCCAGCGTGCGTGACAGTCTTGAAATCGTGCCGGTGGCACGGATGGAGGATGTGTTGAAGCACGCCCTGCTGCGCCAGCCCAGACCGAAGGCCGAAGTGGTGGCTGATGCGCTGCCGCCGGCGCCCGAATCTGCCGCGGCATCGGCCAATCTGGCGCACTGATTGGGCCGTTGCTTGCTCATGTTTAGGTCATTGAGGGCACCGGCTTTGGCCTCTGCCCTCAAAAAAGTGCCGCTTTGTCAGGGGAAACCACGGTTTCAGACTTGATTTGCGCAGCGGTTCCGGGATAGCTCGGACAACGGGTGTTCGCGGGCGTTCAGGCCTTGGTGCCAGAATATCTTCGTAGCTCGTCTCATACTCTGCAGGCATGCCGCCCGAACCGGCGGGTGACTGGGTGAGGCCTTCGACCTCGATCAAACGGAAACCCTTCTATGAACAAAATGGATCTCATTGATCATGTAGCGTCCGCTGCCAGCCTGACACGTGCTGATGCAACGGCTGCGCTTGATGCCGTCACGCTCGGCATCACCAAGGCATTGTCACGCGGTGAGGATGTGCGCCTCGTTGGCTTTGGCACCTTTGTTGTCAAAGACCGTGAAGCGCGCGTCGGACGTGACCCCAAGACCGGCAAGCCTCTGAACATCGCGGCCTCGCGCGCTGCCGGGTTCAAGGCTGGTGCTGCCCTGAAGGAAGCCCTGAACAAGGCCTGAGGGCCCTGCGCAGAGTTTCTTGCCAAGTGTCGATGAACAAAGGGCGGTGGCATTTGATGCCGCCGCCCATATCAGTTAAGGATACGCGACAGGACGACGGGCGGTTAGCTCAGTTGGTAGAGCATCTCGCTTACACCGAGAATGTCGGCGGTTCGAGACCGTCACCGCCCACCAGTTCCGTTGGTTCCACAAGTCCGGCTTGTTTCGGGCCTGGTTCGCCTTAGTCAAGGAGCATCCATGAACATGCTGTCACGATCTCTGGTGGGCGGCATTGGTGCATTACTGACGATGGGCTGGGCGGCAAGCCCGGCGCTTGCCATGCATTTTGACCTTGTCCCGCTGGCCCTGGCCAAAAGCTGCGGGCAGAGCTGCCCGAAAGTCATCACCGCCGAAGGCGAGATCGACGGCGATGCGGCCTCGCAATTCGTGCGGTTTCTGGCCAGCCATATTCATGATCGCACCCTGCGCTCGGTTGTGCTGCTGAATTCACCCGGCGGCTCGGTTGAGGGCTCGATCAAGCTTGGCCTGGTGATGCGCCGGTTGCGCATGGCAACAATTATCGCCCGTGCCGAGCCTGCCGGGCGCCAGGGCACGTATCAACTGGTTTCAGGGCGCTGCTATTCGGCCTGCGTTTATGCCTTCATGGGCGGCTCCAAGCGCGTTCTGCCACGCGGCTCGATCGCAGGCATCCACCGCGCCTATATCCCCGGCGTCGGGCCTGATCCGGTCGGCCACCACATTCCGCGCTCCCGGCCAGGGCCGCGCACCAGTATCAATCCCGATTTGTCAGCGGTTGCCATCGCGCGGTATTCGCGGCTGATGGGCATCAGCCTGAACCTGCTGCGCACGGCAGAGCGCACAGGGCCATCGTCGATCCATATCGTCACGCGCCGGGAAGCGCGGGCCTGGCATTTGGCGGTTGGCAAGTTCTGACAAGTTCTGAAATGAGCTGCCAGCAGGGGTTCGCGAGTTTTCGCGCTTGACTTTGCAGGAACGAGAGCCTACCCAGCCGACACCTGAAATGGTGGGTTGTGAACCCGGCATCCGGGGGAGTAGCTCAGTTGGTTAGAGCGCCGGCCTGTCACGCCGGAGGTCGCGGGTTCAAGTCCCGTCTCTCTCGCCAAATCCCTTAAAATCAACAAGATGAAGCAGGACGCGGCCAATGCGTCACGTCGCGCCTATCGCGTGACCGCTGCAATTGACGTGGGTCTATTGCGCGCGCCGGTCGCAGCGGGGTTGGGGTGC
>DAICZI010000052.1:8546-8776 GCA_027311205.1 Beijerinckiaceae bacterium
ACCGCGCGTCACAAGATCATGTATCGGCAGCCTCAAGCGACGCCGAGCTTGCGTTGCAGGCTGGTCGAACTGGTGGTGTACTGGAAGGACAGTTTCTTGTCCGGATAAACGTAGCGGTGGACTTTTTGGGCGGCCAGCGCAGCTTCGTGGAAGCCCGAGAGAATCAACTTGAGTTTGCCCGGATAGGTATTGATGTCGCCGATGGCGAAAATACCGGGCACGTTGGTTTC
>DAICZI010000053.1 GCA_027311205.1 Beijerinckiaceae bacterium
TGCCCGCACAGGTAGTTTCGTGCCCGTCAATTGCGCTGCCTTGCCAGAGAGTTTGATCGAAGCAGAATTATTCGGCTACGCCGAGGGGGCGTTTACAGGTGCTAAAAAGGGCGGCTCGCACGGGCTGTTTCGGGAGGCTGATGGCGGCACGCTGTTTCTCGATGAAATCGGCGACATGCCGGTGGCACTGCAATCCGTGTTGTTGCGGTTTCTTGACGATTGGACGGTACGCCCGGTGGGAGGCACCAAGAAGGTGGTCGATGTGCTGCTGGTTTCCGCCACCAATGCGCCGCTGGATGCCGCTATTGCGCGAGGGCGCTTCCGCTCCGATCTGCTCTACCGTCTCAACGCTTTGGAGATCATGCTGCCGCCGCTGGCCGCGCGCGCCGATTTTGCGCAGATCGCCCGTCATTTATTGCACAAGATTGATCCGTCCGCGCGCTTGACAGATGGCGCCATCGAGATTTTGGCCAGGCGCAAATGGCCAGGCAACATCCGCGAATTGCGCAACGCACTGACGCGGCTTTCGCTTGAGGCCGAAGTCGAGGTGATCGACGCCGCCTTCCTTGAGGCTCAGCAAGGGGCGGAAGGCACACCGGCTTTCGTGCCCGATCCGGAGCTTCACGCTTCGCTGAAGGAAAACCTGCACGATCTCCAGCGATCCCAAATTCGCGAGGCTTTAGCCAACAGCGGCTATAACGTCAGCCGCACGGCCCGCAAACTGGGGATTTCACGCAACACCGTCTACCGCACCCTGCGCGATCCTGCGCCCCTTTTGGGAGATGATCATGTTCGAGCCGGAAAATGAAATCGAAAGCCTGATGGTTTCGGCAGCGAGCGACCCCAAGGCTGCCTTGGAATTTTATCGGGCGCTGCCTGAGGTGGAGATTTTCTTGCTGACACCCGAGGCTATCGTGACGCCGGGACGCAGGCGGGCCATGAAATTCAATGAGGCCATCAACGTTGCTACGGTCGATTTTCAGGGGCTGAAATGGCATCCAGCCTTCACGTCGAGAAAACGCATCGCTGATTATTTGAAAGAGCCGGAAACCTGCCTGGGAGCGAAAGCCAAAAACCTGTTTGCGATGTTGCCCCAGTCAAATTTCTGGTTGAACCCGCTGTCAGCATGTCAAAAACCTCTGCCCGCCGATGAAATCGCGCTGGTGATGAGTGGCAAGATTTTTGAAAAGCTCGGGGCCTCGGAATGATAAGCGTGCGGTCGCGCCGGTGCCCTTGCATGCGGCTGCCCCAATTGAAATAGTGGTTTAATATACTTTGTGAATCGTCCCCAAAATGATTTCCGGGGCAAACGGTTGCGCTTCGCTTTCTGGTTCTGAAATTTTGTAACCAGATAAACTGATGTGCGTTAGAGCCTTTGGTCCGAGGTCCCCACAACGGCAGGCTTCTGGAATTTTGGGTTTAAATCTCCCGACTGATTGGGCTATGCTGCCGTCATGGTGGAGGCTTGCAGTCGCAGGTCGGCATGGGAGCATAGCGATGGAAAAACGCCAACTTGGTACTTCGGGTCTTACAGTATCGGCGATCGGCTTTGGCTGCATGGGACTGAATTCCAGTTATGGCCAAGCGCTGGACAAGAGAGAAGGGATTGCCATGATCCGCGCTGCGGCAGATCGTGGGGTAACCTTTTTTGACACTGCCGAGATCTATGGTCCCTTCATCAATGAGGAATTGGTGGGCGAGGCCTTGGCACCCCTCAAAGGCAGCGTGTCCATCGCCACCAAATTTGGGTTCACCATTGATCCGGTAACCCGTCGGCAAAATGGCACGAACAGTCGGCCCGAGCAGATTCGGGCAGTTGCCGAGGCCTCCCTCAAGCGGCTTGGTGTCGAGGCCATCGATCTGTTCTATCAGCACAGGGTTGACCCGGCAGTGCCCATTGAAGATGTGGCGGGCACCGTTCGCGACCTGATCAGCCAAGGCAAGGTCAAGTATTTCGGCCTCTCCGAGCCTGGTGTGCAGACCATCCGACGCGCCCATGCTGTCCAGCCGATCAGCGCGATCCAGAATGAATATTCGCTGTGGACGCGCGGTCCCGAGACTAATGGGATACTCCAGGTCTGCGAGGAACTAGGCATCGGCTTTGTGCCCTTCAGTCCACTTGGCAGGGGGTTCCTGACGGGAGCCATGGGCAAGGACACGCAATTTGGCGAGCGTGACTTCCGCAAGAACCTGCCGCGGTTTACCCCCGAAGCGTTGGCGAGGAACCAGGCGTTTGTCGATTTTCTCAAGTCCATCGCCGCAGCAAAGCGCGTAACTCCGGCCCAGATAGCCCTTTCTTGGCTCCTTGCCCAACGGCCCTGGATTGTCCCCATTCCCGGCACGACCAAACTGCATCGACTTGAGGAAAATCTTGGCGCAGTCGATGTCAAATTGTCCGCCGCCGATCTTGCCCTGATCGAGCGTGCGGCAGCCGAAATTCCTATTGCCGGTGAGCGTTACCCAGCAGCAATGCTGGCAGCGACAGGTCGATAATCTCTATTGATCGCCTGCCCGAGCGCGCTCAAATGTGACCAGTTTCGATTTTTCAATGGACGCTGGCATTTGCGGGCTTGTTGCAAGTCGTAGAGTCGAGAGGAGGTGCGGTTGTCGGCCTCCACGGGCTCTCCGTTTCCCCTCGGCGCTCAGCAAACCAAACTTGCGGATTTCAGGGATCGAAGGATCGGAAGTTCTGCCGTGCGATTGACGCGGTGTGCAGCCAGATGTTGTAACCGACACGTGCCAACACAGCGTTGACGTTACCGCTTCACGCCCAGGTGAGGCGACTTCGTTCGGGATGCGGCAATCATTGATGAGGGCGCTCGTTGTGATCCGATTTGCTGCATGCGCACTGGCTCGGCCATTCCGCAAACACTCCAACGCCCTGACCACCCCAGCGGCTTGAAGTGTTGCCGACGGGTCTGCCGAAACATGAGGCGGGATCTTGCCAGGTGTCGGTGACCCGGACATCGCCCGCCCGGCCAATGCCAACATCAGCCTGTAATTGCACGCCTCTGTGAATAAGCCCCGCAGCTGAACTCCGCTTCGCTGCTTGTTAATACGAAGGGGCTGGAAAAAAACCCTTTGGTCCCGCTTTCCACCCGCGCTCAAATGGCTCATGGTCGTTGCTCATGTCATTGAGCAATCAATCAGCCGCTCCATTTAAGCCCGTGATAATTCAAGCGGAAAGGTCTGAGCATTTCGCTTGATACAGTTTAGAATGTAACAGACCTGGCACCATGAGTGTCGGTCGCAATGCTGCTGGGCAGCAATTGATCGCCGACCATGTCTAAGTGGTGATGTCCGATATCACGAACAAGTTTTCAAGAATCCGTTGACACCGCAAGACTATCTCGGCAACCTGAATCTGGTAAGTAGGCTTTATGCCAAGGTGGTGGCCGATCCATTGGCCAAGCGCAGCAACGAAACAATGCCGAATAATGTGCGGATGGCGGCGTGCAACAGGGCGTGCCGACGGCCGCTGGGGGAGGTCGGGTTTAATGAAAAATTCTCTGCTGCCCATGATCTGGGGTCTTCAATCGGGCGCGGTGCCGCGTGACTCTGCGTTGCGCGCCGCTTCGACGCGCGCCCATTCGCTGGAGGCATGGCTACACGCCTTTTATTATCTGCCGGAAGCTTGGGATGTTGAGGAGACCGGCCCGCTCGCGGGCATTCCCGTTGGCGTGAAAGACATTATTGCGACCGCTTGTATGCCAACGACCAATGGCTCCGCAATCTACGCGGGGCACGTGCCAAGAAAAGATGCGTGGATCGTCGCGGAAACCAAACGGCTGGGCGGGACGGTTTTTGGCAAGACGGTCACGACTGAATTTGCATGGCGCCAACCGGGCCCTACGGTCAACCCCTGGAACCCTGCTTATACGCCCGGGGGCTCCTCCAGCGGCTCTGCAGCCGCCGTGGCTGCTGGTATAGTGCCGCTTGCCTTCGGAAGTCAGACTTTGGGCTCGATCGTCCGTCCAGCTGCCTATTGCGGCGTGGTGGGGTACATGCCAAGTTTTGGGGCAATCCCGTGCGAGGGCGTGCATCCCTTGGCGGCTTCGCTTGACCATGTCGGCTTTTTTACCCGAAGCGCCGCCGATGCGGCCGCAGCGCACAGTCTTTATATTGAGCGGGACCCGTCACCGGTGCTGGACTCATCGGCCTGGGCACAATATTTCCCGGAAATACGCCCCCCGCGTCTGGCGGTGATCCGCACCGGCTACTGGATGCGGGCCGAGGTCGGGCAACGAGAGAATTTCGACGCTGCCTTGGCGCTCCTTGCGGCAAATGGGGCGGAACTAAAAGAATTTACTTTACCGGACGATACGGATTTGATCGTCGAGTCTACAAATTTGATCCTGGCCTATGAGGCCGCGCGCATATTTGCACCGCTGGTCGAGCAACATCCTGCCAAGACCAGCGCACGGCTAAAGCAACTGGTGGCGACAGGCATGGCAGTAAGCGAGGCGCGCTATCAAGCTGCGCTGAAATTGCGCACGAAACTCCATGAACATTTGGCAGATTGGATCGCGTCCTTCGATGCCATCCTCACCTTGCCAGCGACGGGCCAAGCCCCGAGCGGGTTGGAAGAGACCGGCGATGCCTCGTTCTGCGCGCCTTGGACACTGGCTGGCGGACCAGCGGTGACCATCCCCTCGGGCTGGACGAGCGCTGGGCTGCCGCTCGGTCTGCAGATTACAGGTTCGCGCGGGTCAGATCGCACAATTCTGGCGGTTGCCGCATGGGCTGAAGCCATTCTAGCCTGCCCAGAGAGGACTGTCGGGGAGCCATAAAGCAGTCATCTGACCGTACCCAAGGCTTGCTTGGGTAGAAAAAGCGTTCATTTCGCTATATTCAGGACAACAAAAGGCCTGCCGCGCAGAAAGGCCGCAGCAGGCAAAGAAGGGCCTTTTACGGCGTGCCAGGCAAACGACCCCTTCGAAGCGGAAGCTACCGATCTGGCAGTCTCGATCTGACCCACCGGCAATACACTATGTAGTGGGTGCCCGCACAAACCGGATAGGTACCCCAGGACATCGCTCAATTTTAAAGTGACGCGAAGAGATGGCCGGCGAAATCTGCACAGCGGTGACAAGTGAATTTTTCCCTGAACGCGGCTCAAGATGCCGGGCAGGGGAGCTATTATGGGACGACGTGCACGGCAAAACCACACCGATGCTTTCAGGGCAAAAGTGGCACTTGCTGCAATCCGGGGGTGAAAAAACCGTTTCGGAACTGGCGCTGTCAATCGGCAACAAAAGGGACCCCCAATGTGCATTGAAAAAGGACCCCCGCCTTTTGGTCATAGGGCAGCAGTGATAGCGCTCACCCCGGCGTAGCTGGTCGGGGTTGCGCAGCCGGGGGGAGCGCGGTTGGATTGGGATTGATTTTTGGATTTGTCAGGCGCGGTTTTTGAAGCGCCAGCTTTCGTTGCCGGTTTCGACGATATCGCAATGGTGCGTAAGCCTGTCGACCAATGCGGTTGTCATTTTGGCATCGCCGAAGACCGTGGGCCACTCGCCAAAAGTCAGGTTGGTGGTCAACACGACAGAGGTTTGCTCATAGAGTTTGCTGATCAGGTGAAACAGCAGCTGCCCCCCTGCCCGGGATCATTCACCTAATTCACCGGGCACACGCCGGTCTTTGGGTCGGCGGCATTGGAGGGCGCGGGACCAAGCTTGATGCTGGCAAAGGTGGCGTCGTCGTGCAGCGGAAACGCGACCTTGCCAGCAGGATAGCAGTTGGAAGCCAAGAGATAGGCGAGCAGGTCGGCGTATTGAACAGGCTCCAGCGATCCAGGATTGTTGAACGGCATGTTCTGCACCACGAGCAGCCGAATAATCTCCAAGGACCAGCCATTGTGGGCAGCCGTTGTGAGAAAATCCGTGCCTGCAACCGATGGGGCGGCCACGCCCTGCAAGTTTGCACCATGGCACGTGACGCAATCGGATTGAAACAGCGCCTTGCCCGCTCTCGCTTGCGCGAGCGTATACAGCATTGGCCGCGGTGTAGCCATGCCCTGTTGATGAACTGGGGCTGCAGGCGGCGCGGGCCCGGCGCAACTGGACGCGAGCTGCATGCCGAAGCCCGTCTGGATCAGAATATAGCCTTTCTTCGTCTGAAGGCCCGCAGCAGCGAGCCCAGCCGGAAACGCCATCTGGGCTGCGCCTGCTGACGTTGGCACGGCGAGGAAAGCAATCCTGCCGTCCTTGACACCATAGGTCGGGGCCGTAACGGAGGCAGGAATTTTACAGGCATCAATCTCAATCGTACCTTTGGGAAGGCCGAGTGTCGTTCCCGCCAGCGCGCCATCAATACCGGCAAGTCCATCTGACGCGCCACTGTGGCCGAGCGCCATTTCAAGATCGACCAATGCACGAGAAGCTTTCATCTGAAATGCATAAAAGTCGCGGGTTGTGAGGGTCGACTTCAGATCCTCGACGGCCACATCCAGATTGGGTTCGACCCCACCGAGCATGGTACGCCAGGGCCCTGCGCCCGCTTGCTTGCGCAATTTTTCAAGGTCCGGGAGGGCACCAAGCCCCGGTGGGGATGCTGCAACCTTGCTAAAGCCCGGGTCTTCATGACCAACCAGCGCATTGATCGCGGTCTGGGCGGGAAGCTTGAACAAGGCGGGATCGGCCTTGGTGACCAAAAGCGCCTTCTCGATCTGGCTGAGGGCCGCGTTGACGTCGGCTTGCAGAGCGCGCAGGCTTGCCCCTGCGGCCAACCTGTCGGAGGCCACCTTAGACGGTGGGGTCTGTTGCGCAGCGGCATAAGAACTCGCAAAACTGATGAATAGTATCGCCAGCAGCGCACGCACGCGCAATTGGTAAGGCCCTTGCGAGAATTTGGGCATGATGTTCACCTCAAATCACTGTTGGCAGGAAACAAAGCGGGAGCCCCTCGTCGGCGCTCCCGCTGCGATGCACCGCCTCCCGCGGCGGCTTGTCAGATTTATTTCGTCAACGCATAGGCGGTGATGGTGGCATCATTGTCTGGATGGGCAATGGCATCAACTTTCTGATTGCCGGCCGACCCCGAGGCAATCACCACCATTTCCTTGCCTTTGACCGTGACGGCGATGGGCGCAGCGATGATTGAGGCTCCGGTATCATCATGCCAGAGCTTCTTGCCGGTCTTGGTGTCGAAGGCATCCAACTGACCATTCAACTCGCCGGTAAACACCAGCCCGGTAGGTGTCACCAGGGCACCCCCGATTTCGGGCAGGTCGAAATTGTGCCGCCAGTTGAAAATACCAGAATCGACGTTGATCGCATTGAACTGGCCTGTGGTTGGACCCACCATTTTGGGGAAAGCGCCACCAAGATAGAACTGACCTGCTACATAGACGACCTGATGGAATCCTTTCCAGAAGCCACATTCATTGCTGGAGGGGACAAAGAATGTATTGGTGGCTGAATCATAGGCGCCGCCATTATATTCAACCCCGCCGTTGGTGTTGGGGCAGGCATAATTACCTTTGGCCGATGGCGCGCTCGCGCCGCCATACTGGAAATTCAGTGCCGTGCGATGGATAAGCTTTCCAGTAGCCGCATCCAGAATGGCAAAATTACCCGCCTTGTCACCTGCGCCCACCAGTTTGACGGCTTTGCCATCAACTTTGCCGTCGAACAGCAACGGAGCCATCGCCGGATCCCAGTCGTGGGTGTCGTGCGGGATAAACTGGTAATACCACTTCAACTTGGGCTGCTTGCCGGAAATATCCAGTGCCACCATCGAGTCGCTGTATAGGTTGCTGCCCTTGCGCACGTCGCCATTGAAATCCGGCTGCGGATTGCCAAGATCAAGATACATCATATGCGCCGCAGGATCGATGGTTGCGCCACCCCAAGGGGTCGCCCCACCGCGCTTCCAACTGTCGCCGGACCACGTGTTGTTGCCAGCTTCACCGGGAGCCGGGATGGATTTCCATTCCCAGACGCGGCTGCCGTTAGCGGGGTCGAAAGCGGTGATATAGCCAATGCCTCCCCAATCGCCATTGGAGGCGCTCTCCAGCAGCACCCATTTGCCATCGGCCATCTGAAAGGGTTCCGGGGCCATGGTGTAGAAAGTGTTGACTGGATTATGGACACCAACCACATCCCAGACTTTCTTGCCTGTTTTGGCGTCCAGGGCGATCAGGTGGCCATCAAGCGTGCCCAAAAAGACCTTGCCATCCAGAATGCCGACGCCGCGATTGGCTGCAAATGAAATCACATGCGGATTATCGGCAAATTCCCACACCTTTTTCCCGGTCGCCGCGTCAAGCGCATAAACATGGTCGTGGGCCGAGGTGACATACATCATGCCATCCCAGACTATCGGTGAGGTCTCATTGGGGCCTTTGTCACTCATCTTGAAGCTCCAGAGCTTCTTCAACCCCGAAATATTCTGCGGCGTGATGTCCTTGGCCGCGGTGGTGCGGTTAAAGCTGTAATTGCCGGAAGGCAGGATCCAGTAATTGCTTGTGGATGCTGCATTGATGAAATCATGTGCCGTCGGGTTGGCCGCATGCGCCGGAATGCCCATGGCGGTTAGCCGGAGAGTTAGCATTGCCACCGCAGCATGGCGTAAAAGCCTGAACTTTGATGTCGAGATATACATGAGAATTTCCTCCTAGCGCACGGATTGTTATCAGTAAATTTCGCATGAGAATACTCCCGACCGATTATTTGAAATCGTCTTGAGCACTAACTATTATTGACACTTTTCGGGACGTGTCAACGATCATGAGTCAGCCCTTTCTTAGTTTAAGCT
>DAICZI010000054.1 GCA_027311205.1 Beijerinckiaceae bacterium
CACCTTAAGTGGTGAATGACCTTACATGATGGGCCCTAAGCGTCGGCAACGAAAGGCTGCCCCAGCGCGGCTGGCGTCAGGCTACCACGATTACGGCGCAAATTCAGCAGGATCAATGCCAGAATCGTCACCACATAAGGCAAAGACGACAGCAATTGGGAAGGCAGGCGCACGCCCAGGGCCTGCGCTTGCAATTGCAGTATGGTGGCCCCGCCAAACAGCAGCGCGCCGAGCAGCAGGCGCCACGGCTTCCAGGAAGCGAACACCACCAAAGCCAGCGCGATCCAGCCGCGCCCCGCCGACAGGCCCGGCGACCAGAAGGGCGTGTAGGCCAGTGTCAGAAAGGCACCCGACAGTCCAGCGCAAGCGCCGCCAAACAGCACCGCCAGCAAGCGGATGCGCCCGACCGCCAGGCCCAGCGCATGAGCGGAGGCGGGATTGTCGCCGACAGCGCGCAGATTGAGCCCGGCGCGGCTATGGCGCAAAAACCAGGCGACGCCGGCCACCAGCGCCACGGCGGCATAGACAAAGCCATCCTCGCCAAACAGGATGTGGCCGACATAGGGCAATTGCGACAGGACAGGCAGGTCGAGATGCGGCGCGCCATCGCGCTTCAGCCCGACAAATTGCGCTCCAATCAGCCCCGACAGTCCCTGCCCGAAAATGGTCAAAGCAAGGCCTGCCGCGACCTGATTGACGGCAAAGCCAATGGTGAGCAGGCCAAACAGCGCTGCCATCAAAACGCCCGCCGCCACACCGCACAGCGCGCCGATGAGGGTGGAGCCGGACACATAGGCGCCGATGAAGCCGCAAACCGCGCCAACCAGCATCATGCCCTCAACCCCAAGGTTGAGCATCCCGGAGCGCTCGGCCACCAGTTCGCCGATCGCCGCCAAAATCAGCGGAATCGATGAGGCGATGATCGTGGCGGCGACTGCCTGAAAGAACACGCTGTTCATGCGGCTGGCCTCGTGATGGTCACGCTGTAATGCGTCAGCACATCGGCGGCCAGCACGCACATCAGCAGCACCCCCTGGAAGGCGGTCGTGAGATCAAGCGGCAGTTTCATGGCAATCTGCGCCGCCTCGCCGCCAATATAGGTCAGCGCCAGCACCAGCCCCGCGACGAGAATGCCCCAGGGGGACAAACGCCCGAGAAAGGCAACAATGATGGCGGCAAAACCATAGCCGGGCGAGATGCTCGGCTGCAACTGGTTGATGACGCCGCTGACCTCAACCGCGCCCGCCAGTCCCGCCAGGCCGCCCGAAAGTGCGAACAGAGCCAATGTCAGACGGCGCTGGTCAAAGCCCGCAAAGGCCGCCGCACGCGGTGCGAGCCCGGTGATGCGCACCGCATAGCCAAAGCGGGTAGAGGCCAGCACCACGCCCATGATCACGACCAATAGCAGTGTCAGGCCAACTCCGGCATGCACCGCCCCCCCTGGCCATAGCGGCGGCAGGATGGCCGCTGTGTCAAACCCCGCAGTGACCGGGAAATTGAAACCCTTGGGGTCACGCCACGGCCCGCGTACCAGATAATCCAGAAAGAGCTGCGCGACATAGACCAGCATCAGGCTGACCAGGATTTCGGAAACGCCGAGCGTTACTTTCAGAACGGCCGGGATCAGCGCATAAAGCGCCCCCGCCAGCGCCCCGACCATGAGCATGGCAGGCAGGATCCAGAAAGTCGCATGGGTCATGCCGTGGGTCGCGACGGCGATGCCGCCGCCCAAAGTGCCGCCGATCACAAATTGTCCCTCGGCCCCGATATTCCACAGGTTGGCCCGGTAGCAAAGGGCAAGGCCAAGCGCGATCATCACCAGGGGCGAGGCCTTGACGGCGATTTCCGCGAGACTGAAGGGGTCAGCCAGCGGCCGGGCGAAATAGACGCTGAAGGCCTGCAAGGGCGATTTGCCCAGCGCCAGAATCATCAGCGCGCCAAAGGCCAGCGCCAGCACCACCGCCAGGACCGGGGCCAGCAGCACCAGCGTCCGCGACGGGCGGGCGCGGGCGATGAGCCTGAAGCGCAAGGCACTAGCCGACATGCGACACCTCACGCGTGGCATGGCCGGAGCCCCCCATCAACAGGCCGATGGCACTGCGATCCAGTGCCGCTGCAGCGTGCAGCGCGGAAAGCTGGCCATGCGCCAGGGCACAGAGCCGATCCGACACTTCGTAGAGTTCATCGAGGTCCTGGCTGATGACCAGCACCGCCGCGCCCTTGGCAGCCAGATCAACAATCGCCTGCCGGATGGCGGCGGCGGCCAGCGCATCGACGCCCCAGGTCGGCTGGTTGATGATCAGCAGCTTGGGTGCCCGCGCCAGTTCCCGGCCAACCGCGAATTTCTGCAAATTGCCGCCGGACAGCGTACGCGCCGGGGCGTCTGGCCCCGAGGTGCGCACATCAAAGCTGGCGATGACCTCAACCGTCCGTGCCCGGAGCGCGGCACTGTCGATCAAGCCATGGCGCAGCAGGCCCGGCAAGGCATGGCGCGACAGCAGCAGATTGTCCGCCAGACTCATGGCCCCCACGGCGGCATGGCCATTGCGCTCCTCAGGCACAAAAGCCGCATCAAGCCCGCGCCTTTGGTTGATGTCGCTGTCGCCGACATTGTGGCCATCGATGGCAATGGCATCCGGCGCTGTGCTACTCTCCCCGGAAAGTGCGGCAAACAGCTCGCTTTGGCCATTGCCAGCAATGCCAGCCACGCCAACCACCTCGCCATCATGCACTTCAAGGCTGATGTCTTTCAGGCTGATGCCGTGCAGGTCGGGCGAGGCCAGGTTCAACCTGTTCAGCCGCAGCCGCACTGCGCCGCCAGCTCCGCCACCTGGCGGGCGCACCGCGCCAATATCACGGCCCATCATCAATTCAGCCAGAGCATGGGCGGAATAGGCTTTGGGGTCGCAGGTGGCGACCACGCGCCCGGCCCGCAAAATGGTGGCGCAGTCACAAAGCCCGCGCACTTCTTCGAGCTTGTGGGAAATATAGACCAGAGCCTTGCCCTCGGCTTTCAGCCGGTTCAACGTCGCAAACAGGGTTTCGGCCTCTTGCGGGGTCAAAACCGAGGTCGGCTCGTCGAGCACCAGAACGCGCGGTTCCTGGATCAAGGCCCGAACAATCTCGACGCGCTGGCGCTCGCCCGCCGACAGGCTCCAGATCGGGCGCGACGGATCAAGCGCGAGGCCATAGCGCTCGGCAATGGCCAGGATGCGCGCCTCCAGCCGTTTCAGCCCGGCTTTGGCGGGCAGCACCAGCGCGATGTTTTCGGCGACCGTGAGATTGTCGAACAGCGAAAAATGCTGGAACACCATGCCGATGCCAGCATCGCGCGCTTCTTGCGGCGAGGCGATGCGGCGCGCCACGCCATCGAGGTTGATCGTGCCGCTGTCGGGCTGGATCAGCCCATAAAGGATTTTGACCAGCGTTGACTTGCCGGCACCATTTTCGCCCAGCAGCGCGTGGATTTCACCAGGGCGCAGAGCAAGGCTGACATCATCATTGGCCACCAAAGCGCCAAAACGGCGGGTGATATGATCGAGGCTGACGAGCGGCGGGGCAGAGGACATGCGGCCTGATGCGGCTGGAAGAAAGGTTCCATCAGAATGTCGTTCAAACGCCGGGCTTTGGCAAGCGGCCTGATGGTCAATCAACCTGCCGGGGGAGACGCCTCAAGATCGCACACGTCGTTGCAAGGGGTCACACCGCAAAGATGCCCAGTACGCGCCGACGTTTCTGTCTGGTCGGCAGAAGCGCCCCCAAAGTGATGATCAGCACCGCCATGGGCACAAGCGTCAGCAATGTATGGCGCATCAGCGTGAAGGCGATGGCAGCCATGGTGAGCGCCAGCAAAATGGTCAGCATGCCTGCGCCGAACGGCAGATGCATCTTTTTGGAGTTGCGATAGGGCACGGCATGATCAACATAACTGACATAGACAATGGCATGGCAGGCGACGCCCACGATGCAGAACAACAGTCCGGCGAGGCCCGCCAGCGGCGACAGAAATGCCACCAGAACCAGAGGCAGGCTGAGAAACCCCAGCGTGAACAGCGCCGATATCTGCCATTTGCAACCAAGGTCAAAGCTGCGTGTAATCGGTGCGGTAGCCATCAATTCGGGGGCACCCTCATTGAGGAACACCAACTGCATCACCGGGCTTGAGGCTGTCACTGACAAAAACGCCAGCATTGCCGTCAGCATGGCAGGATCAAAATGATCGCCCGTGAACATGCCACGACCGATGCTCATGGCGGCGGGAATAATATAGGCAGTTGAGGAGAGCAACTGCATCCACAGGGTCGGATTGCGGCGCATGGAGGCAAATTCCTTGCGCAGCAGGGTCGGCCGCAGACCGCGCACCGGCAAAGGGGCCGCGCCATGGCGGCGGCGCGCCTGGCCTTCATGCGCCTGGCCGCAATCCAGCATCATGCGCTCATAAGGTTGGCTGAACGCCAGCACCGTAAGTCCCAGCAGCAGCACGGCAAACAGCGCCAGCAATAATGTGTCGGGTGCAGCGCCCAGTAATGCGCGCGCGGGCAGCAGGCACCAACTCTGCGGCGTGAAGGCATAGGCGGCCAGCGCCCGGTAGAGCCCTGCCGCGATATGTGCGCCAAAGGAAAAGCGGGCAAATTGCGAACAGACGATGAAGCTGATCAAGGCCAGCGCCGCCAGCAGGTTACCCGCCGTTTTGGTGCGGCGCGCCCCGAGCAGGCCATAAAGCCCCAAAAGCAGCAAATTGGCGATAATGTGCGCCAGCCCGAAAATCAGAAAGGCGGTGACATAAATTGACGCATATCTGAAGCCATCGAACAAGATATAGCCATTGACGACGGGTGAGATCAGCAGCAGCCACGTCGGGGCCGCGCCAATCGCCCCGCGAATAAGCCTGGAGGCAAAAATCAACTGCGGCGGGATCGGTGCGGCATAGCGCAAATCGGCCTCGCCCGGCGAATAGGCGCGGGCAACCACGAACGACAATTCGGTGATGGTCACAAAGATTAAAACGGCGAAAATCAACAAATCAACTTCGACCAACTGTGTGAACTGCGGCTGCGGGCCACGGGCATGCGTGGACCACATGATGGCAAAATCAAGCGCCTGCACAACTATGTAAAAGCCGACCAGCACCAGCACAAAGGGAGTCAAATACCAGGGTTTTGCGGGGGACGTGGCGCTGGTGAAGCGCCGCCTCCACAAGCGGAACTCATGATCGAGCAGCAGGGCAAGCGGCAGGCGGGGCATGTTCAAGCTGCGCTTCTGTTGTCAGTGACCAGATCCACGAACACATCTTCAAGGCTGCTGGTGCCGCGCCCGAAGCGGGCCTGCAACTCGGCAAAGGTGCCCTCGGCAATCAGTTCGCCCTGATGCAGGATGCCGATGCGGCTGGCCATGCGCTCGGCGACTTCCAGAATATGGGTGGTGAGGATGATGGTCGCCCCGCCGCGCACCCGCGCATCAAGCAAGTCCTTGACGATGCGCGCCATGGCGGCATCAAGCCCGGTCAGCGGCTCATCCAGCAGGAGCAGGCGCGGTTCATGCACCAAAGCCCCGGCCAGGGCCACCTTCTGCTTCATGCCGCGCGAAAACGCCTCGCAGCGCTGATGCGCGACATCATTCAGGCCCAAAATGGTGAAGAGTTCGCCAGTTCGCCTGGCTGCGACGTCCGGTGCCACTGACCACAAGCCCGCCACCAACGCCATATATTCGGAGGGCGTCAGTTTGTCGTAGATCATCGGCTCGTCGGGCACCCAGGCGGTGATGGCACGCGCCGCCAACGGATTTTTCTCGATATCAATCCCGAAAATCTGCACCGAGCCCGAGTCAGCGGCCATCAGGCCCGCCACCATCCGCAGGGTCGTGGTCTTGCCCGCGCCATTGGAGCCCAGCAGCGCATAGAGCTCGCCAGCGCGCACGTGCAGATCAAGTCCCTTCACCACCGGCTTGTCAAAGGACTTTTTCAGCCCGCTGATCGCCAGCGCATCGACGGGTGGAAGTTGTGCGTCCATGACGTGTCTTTCAGTTGGAATCGCGGGTCGAGCAACAATCTGTAGCGCTGCCGCCTTACCGCCGCGCCAACAAGCATGGTTGCCTTGGCGTTAAGACCATGGCAAGCGAGCAGGCATGACATCATTACAACCCAAAATCTCTTTCGTCTCCCTCGGCTGCCCCAAGGCCCTGGTCGATTCCGAGCGCATTATCACCCAATTGCGCGCCGAGGGCTATGATATCACCAAACATCACGAAGGTGCTGATGCGGTGATCGTCAACACCTGCGGCTTCCTCGACAGTGCCAAGGCGGAATCACTCGCCGCCATTGGTGCCGCTATGCGCGAGAATGGCAAGGTGATTGTCACCGGCTGCATGGGGGCTGAGCCGGGGCCGATCCTCGCGGCCTATCCGCAGGTCAGCGCCATCACCGGCCCGCAGGCCTATGAGAGCGTCATGGCCGCCGTGCATCAGGTTTCGCCGCCGCTGCATGACCCGTTCCTTGATCTGGTTCCCGAGCAAGGCATCAAGCTGACGCCCCGCCATTACGCGTATCTGAAAATCTCGGAGGGCTGCAACAACCGTTGCTCCTTCTGCATTATCCCGAAACTGCGCGGCGATCTGGCCTCGCGCCCGGCGGGCGAAGTACTGCGCGAGGCCGAAAAGCTGGTGAAGGCGGGCGTCAGGGAATTGCTGGTGATTTCGCAGGATACCAGCGCCTATGGGCTGGATGTCGCCTACGCCAGCAGCTCATGGCAGGGCCGCGAGGTGCGCACCAAATTCCTCGATCTGGCCCGCGAACTGGGCAGTCTGGGCGCATGGATCAGGCTGCATTACGTCTATCCCTATCCGCATGTCGATGATGTCATCGCGCTGATGGCCGACGGCAAAATCCTGCCTTATCTTGATATTCCGTTCCAGCACGCCAGCCCGTCTGTGCTCAAAGCGATGAAGCGCCCCGGCAATCAGGTGAAGACGCTGGAGCGGATTGCGGCGTGGCGCGCGCAATGCCCTGATCTGGCCATCCGCTCGACCTTCATTGTCGGTTTTCCCGGCGAGACCGAGGCTGATTTCAGCTTTTTGCTCGATTGGCTCACCGAGGCAAAGCTCGACCGGGTTGGGGCCTTCACTTATGAGCCGGTGACCGGGGCCAAGGCCAATGATCTTGGCCTGCCAGTCGTGCCCGACGAGGTGAAAGCCGAGCGTTATGCCCGTTTCATGGCGCACCAGCAAAAAATAAGCGCTAAAAAGCTCAGCGCCAAGGTCGGGCGGCACATGCCTGTGATCATTGATGCCACCGACGGCCTCATCGCCAAAGGCCGCAGCAAGGCGGATGCGCCCGAAATTGACGGCGCGGTGCATGTTACCAGCCGCCGCCCGTTGCGCGTGGGTGATATTGTCAGCGTCAAGATCGAACGCAGCGATGCCTATGATTTATTCGGCACGGCAGTGTAAGTGCCGCGCTGCCCTCTTGACCTAAAAGGTGCCAATTTTCTGCTTCTGGACGGCGAGCAGGTGCTTGTGCGTGACGTCAGCTAGTTGGAGCCGCGCCTTGATTTCCGCCTGAATCCTGATGAACAGATGCGCCGTAGCCTCCGCATCTGCCAGTGCCCGGTGAAACTGCCCGGACATCGGCAATTTGAGCGATTTGACCATCGTGCCGAGCCTGTGGTCGGGCAAATTCGAAAACACCCGCCGCGACAGGCGCACGGAACACAAAAATTCCTGGCTGCGCCGCTGGCCGATTTTGCCCAGGCCGTCATCCCAGAATTTGCGGTCAAAACTGGCATTATGTGCCACCAGCGGATAGGTGCCAGCAAAGGCGCAGGCTTCCGCCATGACGGTCGTCAGCGGCCTCGCTTTTTGGATCATGGCATTGGTGATGCCGGTATATCTTTTGATAAAGGGCGACAGGCGCACGCCGCCATTCATCAGGCCTTGATAGCGATCCACGATCTGGCCATCGCGCACCAGAACAATGCCAATTTCAGTGGCGCAATCGCCCACCTTCGGCGAAAGGCCCGTGGTTTCGAAATCCACAATGGCATAGGTATGCATCCAGAACCTCCCCCATCGCCGCGCCGCTTGCATGGGCAGGCGTGTTCAGGTCATACCGACACATTACGCCATGACATGGCTGAGCCCATAATCAGGCAGCCAGAGCCGCGAGCTTTATAACGTCCGGCAGCATCACGTAAAAGCTTGCGAGTGCCAAGGCTGGCAAGTGTGTTGAACAGGCCACGCGCTTCTTTTTCCCCTGTGACATCGCGGCAGAACCATGTTCACCTGTCGCAGCGTGCCACAGGGCTCCGAATCCGGGTTAACGCTGGGTGGCTCCCAAGGCGTTGGCGAGATAATCGTCGGTCCATCCGGCGATTTTTCTGCGCAGCTTGATGCTGGTGCGCCTGGGTTTGGTGGCTTTTCGTTGTGGTTTTAGCGGCGGCGGCCTTTGGGGCTCCGGGGCGGTTCTGACGAGATTTACGGCGAAATGTCTGACGACGGCCATGTTCTTTGCGCCGTGACCTTTACGCAGGCGGGATTGGTCTTCGGCGAAGACGACGTCGAGCACCCAGTGCAATTGGTTCTCAATGCCCCAATGGCCACGCACGGCCCGCGCC
>DAICZI010000055.1 GCA_027311205.1 Beijerinckiaceae bacterium
GCATCGAACAGTTTCCAGTCTGACGCCTCGCTTGCACCGGCGCTATGCACCGCCGCGCGCAGGCCCAAGCCCTGTTTCAACGACGCCGACAGGTCTGCCTTCAACACATCAAAATAATGCCGCTCGGCAGCGACCGCTTTGTGCCAGTCCGTGGGGACTGGCCCGTGGCCCGGCACCATGAGGCGTGCGTCCTGCTTTTGCAGACGTTGGGTATCAAGGATGAACCCGTTCAGGGAATTGTCAATGACCGGGATATGCTCGACAAACAGCAAGTCTCCAGCAAAAAGCACCCTGGTCTTCTCGTCCTCGACGGTGATGTCAGTATCGGTGTGGCTTGCAGCCCAGGTTTTGAGATCGAGTTTGCGACCGCCAAGATCAAGCGTGAGATGATCTTTCACCAGCAGCGTCGGCGGCACCAATTTCACATCCGACAGCAGCGCGTGGCCCATCGCGGGCAGGAAGGATTTCAGATAATAGGGCCCCTGCGCCGTCATGGCGCGCGGCAGATTGGCATGGCCAACAAAAGTTGCCCCCATCCCCAGAAAGGCCGCATTGCCGAAGATGTGGTCAGGGTGAACGTGTGTATTGATCACGTATAAAATAGGCTTCGTACTGATCTTACGGATCGCGGCCAGCAATGCCTTGCCCTCGACAACGCTGCCACCCGTATCGATGACAGCAATGCCTCTGGTGCCAACGACGACGCCGAGATTGGCTATCGCGCCTGAATTGGCCCTGTCCATCAACGCTATGTCGCCCTTGAATTCAAAGACGCCATCGGCAAGGTGCCGCAAGGTCAGCGGCGCGAGCACGGGCGCGGCATGCGCAACCAAGCCCATGCAGGCTATCGCCAGGGCCAGAGCGCCACGTCGCAAAGATTTGTTCATGCGTGAATAATATTGCCAACCTTGCTACCTTGCCATTGGCCTTTAGGCGCGGTTTCGCACACTATGATAAAAATATTGCGTGATGGCCATGGCCAGCGGCTTGAAGCTCACTTAGCTTTGACTTGATTTCGGCTGCCAGGCTGCTCGTCGCCGGGCCATCAGGCGGCCCGTCGAAGACCAGGCGAGGCCCTTGGGCCTCGTAGAAGGCGTGCAGCGGTGTCGGAAGCAAAACGTCAGCTCAACGCGACAATTGCTGCACATCCGGCTAATAACAGCCCTATACTGCAAAGTTTCGGAGTGTCCCTGCTTGAAGCCCATAACCAGACAATCAAGCCTTAAACTGGCGGGGGCAATTTTGGCGGCTTTGGGCGTGGCGGCGGCGCAGGCGGCGGCCCCAACCGAGCCCAGGCATTATCACATAGGAGCCTATCATGGCCCGACACCGCTTACGTTGCACGGCGCAACGGTGGTGACCACCGCTGCCGCGCATCAACTCTGGCTGGATCATGCGGCTTTCATTGATGTTTGGCCACAGCCGCCCAAACCTTCGGGGCTGCCGAAAGGCACACTCTGGATCACAAGGCCACGCCTGGATATTCCCGGCTCGATCTGGCTGCCCGATACCGGCTACGGCCAGCTTTCCGGTCGCATGGAGTTTTATTTTGAGGATGGCCTGCTGAAGGCTTCCCATCATGATCGCACCGCAAAGCTTGTGGTCTATTGCCTGAAAGAGTGCTGGATGTCATGGAATGCAGCGCGGCGCGCGCTCAAGCTTGGATACACCCATGTTTATTGGTATCCGGGGGGTTCTGACAGTTGGCAGGAGGCCGGCTTTCCGCTAGCACAGGTCAAGGAAGCGCCTGGCCGCTGATGCCCCTTGGGCTGCGTCAACTGGCCTCGACTAGATGGCTTGCACTGCGGGTTGCGCGGGCGTAAATCTCGTGGCGTCCGGGGTCTAGCGGCGGTTAAGCCCAAGCTAAGGCTTTTGATCAAAATCAAAGCGGGTACATAGCATTTTTGCAATGTTCTTGCGACATGGACCTCAGGTGAGGTCCGGGAGTGGCAACATGAACTATGATCGGTTTTTCGAGAGCCAGATTGAAGCGCTGCGGGCTGAGGGTCGCTACCGGGTTTTTGCCGATTTGAAACGCGAGCGCGGGGCTTATCCCAAAGCTGACCACCGCCGCGAGACCGGCACATCGCGTCCCGTCACCGTCTGGTGCTCGAATGACTATCTTGGCATGGGCCAGCACCCCGTAGTGCTTGAGGCCATGCACAAGGCGCTTGAAGAGACCGGCGCTGGATCAGGCGGCACCCGCAACATCGCTGGCACCACGCATTATCATGTCGATCTTGAGCGCGAGCTTGCCGACCTGCACGGCAAGGAAGCGGCCTTGCTGTTCACCTCCGCCTATGTCGCCAATGACGCGACTTTGGCGACGCTGGTTGCGATGATGCCCGGCTGCGTGATTTTCTCGGACGAGAAGAACCACGCCTCGATGATCGAAGGCATCCGCCACGGCGGCGGCGCGAAGAAAATTTTCCGGCACAATGATGTGGCCGATCTGGAGCGGCTGCTGCAAACCGTGCCGCTCGACACCCCGAAAATCATCGCGTTCGAGAGCGTCTATTCGATGGACGGGCACATTTCGCCGATGGCTGCCATCTGCGATCTGGCCGAGCGCTATCAGGCGCTGACCTATCTTGATGAAGTGCATGCGGTTGGCCTTTATGGACCGCGCGGCGGCGGAATCGCGGAGCGCGAGGGCGTGATGCACCGCATCGACGTGATCAATGGCACGCTGGCCAAGGGCTTTGGCGTCATGGGCGGCTATATTGCTGCCAGCCGCGCTTGTGTCGATGCTGTGCGTTCCTGCGCTTCGGGCTTTATTTTCACCACCTCGCTGGCACCTGTGCTGGCGGCAGGTGCGCTGGCCAGCGTGCGGCACCTGAAGACCAGCCGGGTCGAGCGTGAAGCCCATCAGGAACGCGCCGCAACTCTCAAGGCGCGGCTTGCCGAAGTTGGCGTGCCGGTGCTGCCCAACCCCAGCCATATCGTGCCGGTGATGGTCGGCAATCCGGTGCATTGCAAAGCGATTACCGACGCGCTGATGGATCAGTTTGGCATTTATGTGCAGCCGATCAATTATCCCACCGTGCCGCGCGGCACCGAGCGGCTGCGCATCACGCCCGGCCCGATCCACACCGACGAGCAGATGGACGCGCTTGTGGCCGCCCTGCAGACGCTATGGGCAGCCTGCCCGGTCGGCAAAGGCGAATTCGTCCGCATCGCTGCGGAATAAGGCGAGGGTTCAAGAACCCTCGTTTTCGCCCTCTCCAAAAGTGTGAACGCGCGAAGCCCGGCCTGGCGTGTTGCTGCCCTGCAGTAGCCCGTATTGCGCCGCGCAAAGCGAGGGTGTAACTGGCATGCATTCCCCCTGTTTTTCGCTCAAGGAAAGCAGCCTCACCGCCCCATATCGCAGGATCTTGCCATGCCATCGCTCGATAGTTTCAAAGCCCTGAAAAAGCTGAAAGTGGGGCCGCGCAGCTACCATTATTACTCCTTGAAAGCGGCGGAGAAAAACGGGCTTGCCGGCATTTCAAAGCTGCCTTTTTCCATGAAGGTGCTGCTGGAAAACCTGCTGCGTTTCGAGGATGGCCGCACGGTGAAAAAGGCTGATATCGAAGCCGTCGCCGCCTGGCTGGTCAATCGCGGCAAGGCGGAGGCCGAAATCGCTTTCCGCCCGGCGCGCGTTCTGATGCAGGATTTCACGGGCGTTCCGGCCGTGGTTGATCTGGCCGCGATGCGTGATGCCATGATCAAGCTGAAGGGTGACCCGCAGAAAATCAACCCGCTGGTGCCGGTTGATCTGGTGATCGACCATTCGGTGATCGTCGATGAATTCGGCAATGCCAAATCTCTGAAAAAGAACGTCGATCTCGAATATCAGCGCAATGGCGAACGCTACCGGTTCCTGCGCTGGGGGCAATCGGCCTTTGCCAATTTCCGCGTGGTGCCGCCCGGCACCGGCATCTGCCATCAGGTCAACCTCGAATATCTCGCGCAGACCGTGTGGACCCGCAAGGAAAAGCTGCGCCAGAAAAACAAGGCGACCACCATCGAGATGGCCTATCCCGACACGCTGGTGGGCACTGATTCGCACACCACCATGGTCAATGGTCTTGCGGTGCTCGGCTGGGGTGTTGGCGGCATCGAGGCAGAAGCTGCGATGCTCGGCCAGCCGCAATCTATGCTGCTGCCCGAAGTGGTGGGCTTCAAGCTCACCGGCAAACTCAAGGAAGGCCGTACCGCGACCGATCTGGTGCTGACCGTGACGCAGATGCTGCGCAACCTCGGCGTTGTCGGCAAATTTGTTGAATTTTATGGCCCGGGCCTGGCCGCCCTGCCCCTGGCCGACCGCGCCACCATCGCCAATATGGCCCCCGAATATGGCGCAACCTGCGGATTTTTCCCGATTGACAGCGAAACGCTAGTCTATCTGAAGACCACCGCCCGCAGCCCGGCGCGGGTGGCGCTGGTCGAGGCCTACGCCAAGGCGCAGGGACTTTACCGCACCCAACGCACGCCCGAACCGGTTTTCACGACCGAGCTTTCGCTGGACCTTGGCGAGGTTGTGCCCTCGCTGGCAGGGCCGAAGCGGCCTCAGGATCGTGTAACACTGGAAGGCGCGAAAGCGAATTTCGAGGCGGCGCTGACATCGGATTTCAAAACCAAGGGCCCGCACGGCCAGCGCTTTGCGGTGCAAGGCCAGAAATACGACATCGGCCACGGCGATGTCGTCATCGCGGCAATCACCTCTTGCACCAATACTTCCAATCCCAGCGTCATGCTGGCGGCGGGTCTGGTAGCGCGCAATGCCAATAAGCTTGGCCTGACAGTGAAGCCGTGGGTGAAAACCTCGCTCGCCCCCGGCAGCCAGGTGGTGAGCCAATATCTCGACGCATCCGGCCTGCAAAAGGAACTCGACAAGCTCGGCTTCAACCTAGTTGGCTATGGCTGCACCACCTGCATCGGCAATTCCGGCCCGCTTGAGCCGGAATTGTCTGAAAGCATCAACAAGAATGACGTGGTCGCCGCTGCGGTGATTTCCGGGAATCGCAATTTTGAGGGGCGCGTCCATCCCGACGTCAAGGCCAATTACCTTGCCTCGCCGCCCCTGGTTGTGGCCTATGCTTTAGCTGGCTCGATGAATATCGATCTCGCCCATGAGCCGGTGGGTCACGACAAGCTCGGCAAACCGGTCTATCTTGAGCAAATCTGGCCCAAGGCTCAGGAGATCGCCAGCTACGCCCGCAAAAACGTCACCCGCGCCACTTTCAAAACGCGCTATGCCGACGTCTTTACCGGCGATGCCCATTGGAAGAAAATCAGCGTCTCCGGGGGCCAGACCTATGGCTGGGAGCACGCATCAACCTATGTGCAGCACCCGCCCTATTTTGAGGGCATGACCAAAAAGCCCGAGCCGATTGCCGACATTGTCAACGCCCGCATTCTGGCACTGTTTTTGGACTCGATCACCACAGACCACATCTCGCCTGCCGGTTCGATCAAGGCGGACAGCCCGGCTGGCCATTATCTGCGGGACGCGCAGGTGCGGCCAGTTGATTTCAACCAATATGGCACACGGCGCGGCAACCATCAGGTGATGATGCGCGGCACTTTTGCCAACATCCGCATCCGCAACCAGATGCTGATGGATGGCGCGGGCAATGTCGCCGAGGGCGGCTATACCAGGCATTACCCCTCTGGCGACAGACTGGCGATCTATGATGCCGCCATGCGGTACAAGGCTGAGGGCGTGCCGCTGGTGGTGTTTGCCGGCAAGGAATATGGCACCGGTTCGTCGCGCGATTGGGCGGCCAAGGGCACGCGGCTGCTCGGTGTGCGGGCGGTCATCGCCCAGAGCTTCGAGCGCATTAACCGCTCGAATCTGGTTGGCATGGGTGTTTTGCCGCTGACTTTCGAACCCGGCACGTCATGGGAGAGCCTGAAACTCAAGGGCGACGAAGTGGTGACGCTGCACGGCCTTGGCGACGACCTGCAACCGCGCCAGAAAATGAAGATGAGCATCGCCAGCGGCGGCAAGGTGAAAGAGGTGCCGCTGCTTTGCCGCATCGACACGCTCGATGAGCTCGAATATTTCCGCAACGGCGGGATTTTGCAATATGTGCTGCGGCAATTGGCCGGGTAGGCCTGGCCCCATTCGATAGAACTCACGCGCCCCCGTTCCTGGGCGCGCGGGGGCGGAACGCCAGGCCCCGGCTGATGGCGTCTTCGCCGAACCTGGCGCGAAGCTGCATCATGGCAGTTTCGGTGGCTTTCTCGCGAATAAGGCCTTGGTTGAGCAGGTTTTGCGGGTCGGCCGCTGCCAAAGGCTGCAAATGCGAGACACCTATGCCGATGAGGCGGAATTTGGTGCCGTCAAGCTCGGGCTTGAGCAGGGTGCGCGCGAGGGCGAAGATTCTGGTTGAGAGGGCTGTGGGGTCGCTCTCGGTGATGGCGCGGCTGCGGGTGGCAAAAGTTGCGGTCTTCAGCTTCAACGTGATCGTTGCCCCGCAAAGCCCGGCTTTGGTAAGCCGCAGCGCCACCCTTTCGCTGAGCCGCAGCAAGATCGGCTCCAACGCCTCGGCAGTGCTGATATCCGTGTTGAACGTGGTTTCGGCAGAAATGCTTTTGGTCTCGCGCTGCGGCGTAACGCGGCGCTTGTCATCGCCGACGCTGAGTCTCGCGAGGCGCTGGCCTTCCTCGCCAAAGCGCTGCATCAAACGCTCTGGCCCGGCATCCTGCAAATCACCAATCAGCCGGTAGCCGGCCTTTTCGAGCCGCCCTTGCGTGACTGCGCCGACACCAAAAATCAGCCCAACCGGCTTGTCGCGCAGGAAGGTGCGGGCTTCGGCGCGACCGATGATGGTGAATCCACGCGGCTTTTGCATATCGGAGGCAATTTTAGCCAGAAATTTGCAATCGCTGAGGCCAATCGACACCGTTATGCCCAGCTCCGCTTCAATAGTGCGGGCAAAACGGGCCAGCGACAGGGCCGGGCTGGCACCGTGCAAGGCTTGTGTGCCGCTGAGGTCGAGAAATGCTTCATCAATCGAGACCGGCTCGACGAGTGGCGTCAATGTCTCCATGAGTGCGCGCATCTCGCGGCTGACGCGGGCGTATTTGGCCATGTCTGGCTTGATAATCACCGCTTCGGGGCAGAGCTGGCGCGCCTTGAACATCGGCATGGCGGAGCGCACGCCATAGGTGCGGGCGATGTAGCAGCAGGTTGAGACAACACCGCGCGTGGCGCCTCCGATGATGACGGGCCTGGTCACCAGCGCCGGATTATCCCGCTTTTCGATGGTGGCATAGAAAGCATCGCAATCAATATGGGCGACGCTCAGACGATCTCGCTCGGGGTGGGCGAGCAGGCGCGGCGAGCCGCACTCAGCGCAGCGCAGCGCGCCGGCACGACCCAGGCTGAGGCAGTCGCGGCAGAGTGCGGGTGCGGTTTCACGGGTCGATCCAGACATCCCCCTCCCCATAAGGGTTTTCGTGCGAGGTTTGGCCTGCTTGCGGATCCGCAAGCTGCATCAATGCCTTGCCGAGCGCTTCGGGCGTCATCGCGGCCTTTGTCGCCACCAGACAGAGCAAGGCCTCGTCGGCGAGCGCATAATCTATCACACCGATCAGAAAGGCAGGATCGGCGACTGCAGCCCGCAGGCCCGCACCATTGACACCGCTCAGTGCCAGAAAGCGCTCCAGGCTTTCAGGCGTTTCGGCCAGCGTTGCCAGCACCAGGGTTGAGGCCTGTTGCAGCGCCAGAGGCGCTGGTCTCGCTTTTCCACCACGATTGCGCACTTTAGTTTCCGCCCCTCTTCTTTCATCAACTATTATCGCTTATTGGGACAAAGTGGAAACTCCGTTTCGCCCTCGGCTGGCCCGAGTTCGCGTGCCAAGCAGGATAGCAGGCTGATGACAAAAACCGTACTGGTGGTCGAGGATCATGAGATGAACATGAAGCTGTTTCGGCATTTGCTGGAATCGCTGCATTACCGCATTCTGGAGGCCCGCAATGGCGTCGATGCAGTGAAATTGGCGCGCGCGGAAGTGCCGGATCTGATTTTGATGGACATGCAGTTGCCAGGCGGCGCTTCGGGGACCGATGTGACGCAATGGATCAAGCAGGAGAAGGCGCTGGCACATATTCCCATTATCGCGCTCACTGCATTTGCCATGAAGGGCGATGAAGAGAAATTCCGCCAGAGCGGCTGCGACGCCTACATGTCCAAACCAATATCGGTTGTTAAGTTTCTGGAAACAGTGCGCACTTATCTTGGGGACCTGCCCGGAGCTGCGACTTCATGACCGCGCGCATACTTGTTGTCGATGACCTTGCCGCCAATACCAAGCTGCTTGAAGCGAGGCTGAGTGCAGAATATTTTGAGGTCATTGTCGCCAACAATGGCGTTGATGCCCTGCAAATCTGCCGCAACGGTCGCTGCGACATCGTGCTGCTTGATGCGATGATGCCCGGAATCGACGGTTTCGAAGTGTGTCACCG
>DAICZI010000056.1 GCA_027311205.1 Beijerinckiaceae bacterium
GCCTGTTCCGGGTGAGTATCTTGCGAGCAAGGTTGGGGCGAAGACAGTACATAGGGCGAGGTCACTGACCCTGCCAGCACCGCCCCGCAGACGGCCAAAGCCATTTTGAGCTCTTTTTCGCCATCGAAATCGACTTCAAGCGCCCGGCGGCGAAACAGGCCGGTGATCAGCGTCAGCAGCACATTGATGGCGAATTCGACATCCAAATCCGGTGCCACCAGCGCCGCAGCATGGGCGTGCGCAATGAATTGCCGCAATTCTGCGCGCACTTGCGCATCGACTTCGAGATGGAGCCACTCCAGTTGCGGGTTTCGCGCCGCTTCGGCCCAGATTTCCATGAGCAGAATGAATCGTTCACGCGGTTCCTCGACAAGGTGATGGCGCAAAACCGCCGTCATGACCGCAAACATATCCGCATCAGCACGCAATTTGGCGAAATCGCCGCGCATGGCCTGCTTGTCTTGCTGACACATGCCCTCGACCAGCGCTTCTTTCGAGGCAAAATAGCGATAGATATTGCCCGGACTCATCCCCGCGGCCCGCGCCACATCCTGTATGGTGGCGCGATGAAATCCGGCGCGCACGAAACAGGTGCGTGCTGCGGTCAAAATCACCTCGCGACGGGCATCATTGCCCGCCATGGGCACACCAGGCATAGGCACACCAGGAATGGGCACACCAGGAATGGGCACACCAGGTTCGAGCATCGGCCTATCCGTTGAGAATGAACGTTCATTCTCTTAAGGCCAGCTGCGGAAAAGTCAACTGCCGCGATAGGTCGAATAGCTCCAGGGGCTGGCGAGAAGTGGTACATGATAATGCCCGGCGGGCTCGTCGATGACGAAGCGAATCGGCACGATATCGAGAAAACCGGTCTGTCCGCGCGCGGCAAAATAGGGGCCGATGTGAAAGTTCAGTTCATAGGTGCCGGTCGCAAAGGCGGCTCCTGCCATCAGCGGCGTGTCGGTGCGCCCGTCGGCATTGGTGATGCTGGCGGTGACCAGATGGCGCGACCCGTCGTCTGCGAGCCTGTGAAGCTCGATCCTGACGCCGGAAGCTGGCTTGCCGGAGACCAGATCAAGCACATGGGTTGAAAGGACTTGGGTTGAAAGGATTTGGGTTGAAAGTCGCGACACGGCATGGGCCTTTTTCAAGCTGGAGGCCTTGGTAACACAGGGCGGGCGCATTTCGCGAGGGGCTGGCATATTTTTTGCCTTGCCAAACGGTGCAAATCCATAAAGAAAATGGCCAATGGACCCCTATATTCTCGACTGGATCACCATGCTGATCCGCTGGCTGCATGTCGTGACGGCGATGGCGTGGATCGGCGCGTCGTTTTTCTTCATCCATCTGGATGCCAGCCTGCGGCCCGAACCCGACATCGAACCGGGGACCGGCGGGCGCACGTGGCAAGTGCATGGCGGTGGCTTTTATGAGATGCGCAAATATGCGGTTGCACCCGCCAGGCTGCCCGCGCACCTGACATGGCACAAGTGGCAATCCTACTGGACGTGGATTTCCGGCTTCTTTCTGCTCACCACTGTCTATTACGCGCAGTCGCAGCTTTTCCTGATTGACCCTGCGGTGATGGCATTGACGCCGTTGCAGGCCGCGGCGATCGGCATGGGCGGGCTTCTGGCTGGGTGGCTGGTCTATGACGGGCTTTGCCGTTCGCCGTTGCGCGCGGATGACAATCTGCTGGCGCTGGTGGGGTTTGGCTTTGTGGTGCTGGCGAGTTACGGCTTTTCAAAAGTGTTTTCAGGGCGCGGGGCGGTCATTCATACCGGTGCGCTGATGGCGACGATCATGACCTTCAATGTGTTTTTCGTGATCATGCCCAATCAGCGCAAGACCATTGCGGCGCTGAGCGCCGGGCAAAAGCCTGATCCGTTATGGGGGGAGCAGGCCAAAGCGCGCTCGCTGCACAATAATTACATCACCTTGCCGGTGATTTTCATGATGCTGGCGAATCATTATCCGGTGACTTACGCCGATCCGGCCATCATCCCGGCCTTGACGGCGCTGGTCATTCTCACCGGCGCGATGATCCGGCATTTCTATAATCTTCGCCATAAAGACCACGACAAATCACCATGGTGGGCATGGCTGGTGGCGGCACTGGCGATCTGGACGGCGTTTTTTGTCGCCGCCAGCGCCAGTCCGGGGTGGCGCGAGAAACTGGGGCTGGCACCGCTGCCCGAGGCGCCACTGGTGCATGATGCAGGGCTGCGCCTGCCGCCACCTGAAGTCGTCGCTATTGTCGAGGGCCGCTGCGCCATGTGCCATGCGGCGCAGCCGTTCTGGCCGGGCCTTGATAATGCCCCGTATCATGTGCTGCTGGATACGCCGCAGCATATAGCTGTTCAGGCCGCTGCCATTCAGCGCATGGCGGTGATGACCCATGCCATGCCGCCGGGCAATGTTTCCGCCATCACGGCCCGCGAGCGCGGCACTCTGGCCCGCTGGCTGGCCGGATCATGAGCGCGCGCGGCATACCAATCCCAAGGAGAACCCCATCATGAGCGTCAGTATCGACGGCTGCAAACTGAAGGGCCGTGATGTGGTCCGGGTGGCGCGCCGCTCCAAGGCCGGGCGGTTCGAGAAGGCGCGGCTTGCACCCGGCGCGCGCGCCAGCATCGCCGCGACACGGGCCTTTATTGATCAGCATTTCATGCGCGATGACGCGCCGCTGATGTATGCCTTCAACACTGGCGTCGGCCTGTTCAAGGATCAGCGCGTGCTGATGCGCGACATGGCCGAATACCAGCGCCGCTCGGTCTATGCCCACGCTACCGGCATTGGCGAGCCTTTTGCCGAGGATGTCACCCGCGCTATCATGCTGCTGCGCGCCAATGCCTTTGCCTCGAATTATTCGCGGCCGAGCGTTGCCATGGTTGAGCGGCTGATTGCCTGTCTCAATGCCGGGCTGCATCCGGTGATCCCGCAAAAGGGTTCGGTCGGGGCATCTGGTGATCTGGCACCGCTGGCGCACATGGCAGGCGCCGTCTGCGGCTTTGAAGAGGCCGAGATGGTGTTTCGCGGCCAGCGCCTGCCGGCGCGTGCCGCTTTGGCGAAAGCGGGCCTGCCTCCTGATTTCGTCCTTGAGGCCAAGGACGCCTCGGCCCTGATCAATGGCTCAACCGTGTCGCTGGCGGTCGGCGTGCTGGCAGTCGAGGATGCGCGGCGCTTGCGCAAACATGCTGATATTGCCATGTGCCTGTCGCTGGAGGCGATGCGCGGCGAAAAGGCCGCCTTCGATCCGCGCGTTCACAGGGCCCGCCCGCATCCGGGCCAGTCCCTGGTGGCGCGCAACATCTTGCGTATCATCGACGGCTCGAAACGCTGCGGGGCGGCGGCCCGCGATATTGTCTTCCCGGATGAGGCGCGCGCACCCGGCCAGTCCGCCGCGCCACGCGTTCAGGATGTCTATTCGCTGCGTTGCACGCCGCAGGTGCATGGCCCGTTCCGCGAAGCCCTCGATTATGTCGACGGGATTATCGGCCGCGAGATCAATTCGGCGACGGACAACCAGCTGATTATTGCTGAAGATGGCGGCTACAGTGCTATTTCAGCGGGCCATTTCCATGGCGCTTATGTCGCCCAGGCGATGGATGTGCTGGCGCTGGCGCTGACGGATTTGTCGTCAATCAGCGAGCGGCGGCTGGCGCGGCTGGTCGATCCAACCTTGAGCTATGGCCTGCCGCGCAATCTGCTGGCGGGCAAGCGCGGGCTCAATACGGGCTGGGCAACGGTGCAATGCTCGATGTCAGCCCTGGTCATGGAAAACCGCGGCCTCTCCATGCCCGCTTCAGTCGATTCAATTCCCGGCAAATCCAATGCCGAGGATCATGTGTCGAATTCCACCTATGCGGCGCGCAAGGCCCGCACCATCGTGGAAAATGCCGAGCAGGTCATAGCCTGCGAAATGCTGATGGCGGCGCAGGCGCTGAGCCTGGTTGAACCGCTTTGCGATGGCTTTCCGCTGGGGCGGGGCAGTGCCGCGGCGATGGCGGCCATCCGCGCGGCGATCTCCCCCAGCCTGGAGGGCGACCGCTGGTATCAGACCGACATGAGCCAGGCGCTCACGCTGTTGCGCGGCAATGATGTGGTTGCGGCGGTGGAAGCGGCCGTCGGCACCCTCGAATAAGCCGTTTCTCTGCATCAGGGACGGGAAAACCGCCCCTGCAGCGACGCTCCTGACACGTTTCGGCCATTATATGTTGCAGGAGTGCGCGCGGACGTTATAGATGTTGACAGCAAGGAAGCCCCTCAATGCCGACAATTGCCCTGGTCGATGATGACCGCAACATTCTGACATCGGTTTCCATCGCATTGGAAGGCGAGGGCTACCGCGTGCAAACCTATACCGATGGCGCTTCGGCGCTGGATGGTCTGCGCGGCAATCCGCCTGATCTGGCGATTTTCGATATTAAAATGCCGCGCATGGATGGCATGGAACTGCTCCGCCGCCTGCGGCAGAAATCCGATTTGCCGGTGATTTTCCTGACCTCGAAAGACGAGGAAATCGACGAGCTTTTCGGATTGAAAATGGGTGCGGATGATTTTATCCGCAAGCCGTTCTCGCAGCGCCTGCTGGTTGAGCGGGTCAAGGCGATATTGCGGCGGGCCAACCCGAAAGATGCGGCCGCGACCAAGGAATCAGAGGCCAAAATCCTGGAGCGCGGCCTGCTTCGCATGGATCCTGACCGCCATGCCAGCACCTGGAAGGGTGAGGCGGTGGTGCTCACCGTGACGGAATTTCTCATTCTGCAGGCTCTGGCCACAAGGCCCGGCGTGGTGAAAAGCCGCAATGCGTTGATGGATGCAGCCTATGACGATCAGGTTTACGTCGATGACCGCACCATCGACAGCCATATCAAGCGGCTCCGCAAGAAGTTTGTGGCCAGCGATCCCGAGTTCGACATGATCGAAACACTTTACGGCGTCGGCTACCGGTTCAAGGAAGCTTGAGGGCAGGCTGATGGCCGGATGTGAGGGTACCCATGCCCCCAGAGGCAGATTCCCGCAGCAATGACGGTGCGCGCCCTGCGGCCTGGCAGGGCCGGGTGCGGTTGCGGCTGGGCTTGCGAGCGCGGGTGATTCTGCGTCGCTTCACGGCGCGGATCTCCTCTTCGCTGACCCGGCGCATCATCGTGCTTAATCTTGGCGGGCTGTTTGCGCTATTGCTGGGATTTTTGCTGCTCAACCAGTTGCGCGCCGGGCTTATCGTGGCACGCGAGCAAAGCCTGCAAGCGCAAGCCTCGATCATAGCAGCCGCGCTGGCCGCTTCCGGCAGTGTCGATTCAGATACGATCATCCTCGATCCTTCGAAATTGTTGCAACTGGTGCCCTCGGCCCGCGCCCATGCGCACCACGACGACTCGCTCAATTTCTCGCTTGATCCTGAAAAGGCCGGCCCTTTGCTGGTGCGTGTGGTGCCGCCGCGCACGCGCGCGCGGGTTTTTGACAGCGATGGCTATCTCCTGGTCGATACCCGCGAATTGCGCGTTCCCGGCAATTTTGGCCGTGAGCCGGTGCCGCTTGCAGGCCAGACCCCCACCGGCCTGCTGATGCGCGGCTGGACGTTTCTGCAAAGCCTGTTTCCTCGCCGCGACGCCTATCTTGGTGATGATATCGAAATCACCAATGGCAAGCGCTACCCGGAAGTCGAGACAGCACTGAAGGGCGCTGCCAGCACGGTCGTGCGGCAGAACTCGCATGGCGAAACCATCATTTCTGTGGCCGAGCCCGTGCAACGCCTGGGGTCGGTACGCGGTGTGCTGCTGCTCTCGACGCAGGGCGGGGAAATTGACCGGATCATCGCCTCGGAGCGCTGGGCGATCTTGCGGGTGTTTCTGGTTTACGTCGTGGTGATGTTCTTGCTGTCGCTGTTTCTGGCGGGCACCATTGCCGAACCGATACGGCGCCTTTCGGAAGCTGCTGACCGGGTGCGGCGTGGCCAGCATGCCCGCGAGGAAATTCCGGATTATTCCGACCGCACCGATGAGATCGGCCAATTATCGGCGTCGTTGCGCGACATGACCCGCGCCATGTATAACCGGATCGAGGCCATCGAGAGTTTTGCAGCCGATGTCGCCCATGAGCTGAAAAACCCGCTGACCTCGCTGCGCAGCGCGATCGAGACCTTGCCTATGGCGCGCAAGGCTGAAGCCCGAGACCGGCTGATGGCGATTGCGTTGCATGACGTGCGGCGGCTGGATCGACTGATCAGCGATATTTCCAGCGCCTCGCGCCTTGATGCCGAATTGGCGCGGGCCGAAACCGCGCCGGTCAATCTGGCCGCAGCTCTTGATGCTGTTGTCAGCATGGCGAATCAATCCGGCCGCAAGGATGGTGTCACGGTCACCCTGACCGTGCCGCCCTCGCCCTGCATTCTGCCCGGAGGGCATGATTCGCGGCTGGTTCAGGTGTTCAACAACCTGATTGACAATGCCCGCTCGTTTTCCCCGCAAGGCGGCACCGTGCATCTCGCCTTGCGTCCGGCAACCGCAGACATCGCCGGTGTGCCGCGTGCGGGCTTTGAAGTGCTTGTGGAAGATGAGGGGCCGGGCATTCCAGAGCACGCGCTGGAGCGCATTTTCGAGCGCTTCTATACGGACCGGCCAGAGCAGGGATTCGGCCAGAATTCCGGGCTCGGCCTGTCGATCTCGCGCCAGATTGTCGAGGCGCACGGTGGCACGATCACGGCAGGCAACCGCGCTGGCGGTGGGGCACGCTTCACTGTTTGGCTGCCTGGGGCGGCGGCGTGACATTCATCCATGCCAGCGCGGTGGTGGTGCGCGAGACCGGCGTGCTGATTCGCGGAGGTTCCGGGGTTGGCAAAAGCGCGCTGGCGCTGGCGCTGCTGGAAGCAGGTGTGCAGCACGGCTGGTTTGCGGCTTTGGTCGGCGATGATCGCATCGGCCTTGATGTCGCAGGTGGCCGGGTTATCGCGCGCGGGCACCCCGCCATCGAAGGCCAGATTGAACGGCGCGGTTTTGGCATCGAACCTGCCCCGCGGGAGGCCAGAGCGTTGATCGGCCTTGTGGTTGACCTCACCGCTTTGCCTATGACCGAACGTATTCCTGATCCCGCAGCGCTTGTCGTTGAACTCGAAACTGTGCTAGTGCCGCGCATGGAATGTGGTAGTTCTATGGATCGGGCCCAAATAATCAGCGCGGTGTTGTCGCGCATGATGCGGCTGGAACAGCATGGCTTGACAGGTGCTTTTTGACAGCATTGATTTTCAGGCGTCATTCGCGGCGAATGCCCTTCGGTGGTGCTCGCAGCGCGTTGCTTGTGGCGGGTGACCAAAGATGATTGGCATGGTGCTGGTAACGCATGGACATCTGGCCACCGAGTTTCGTGCGGCGCTGGAACATATCGTCGGCCCGCTCAAACAGCTTGAAACCGTCAGCATTGGCCCCGAAGACGATATGGAAAGCCGACGTCACGATATTATTGCCGCCGTGGGGCGGGTCAATAGTGGCGGCGGTGTGGTGTTGCTGACAGACATGTTCGGCGGCACGCCCTCCAACCTGGCGATTTCGGTGATGGACAATGTCGAAATCGAAGTTCTGGCGGGCATCAATCTGCCCATGCTGATCAAGCTTTCACGCCTGCGCGAGGCGGTGCCGCTGCACGTGGCGGTGGCGCAGGCCCAGGAAGCGGGCCGCAAATACATCAATGTCGCCAGTCATGTTTTGAGCGGCAAATGACCGGTGCCGCAACGCCCTTGGTGCGCGAAGTCACCATCATCAACCGCAAGGGCCTGCACGCCCGCGCCACCGCCAAATTTGTGCAGTGCGTGGAAAAATTTGATGCCACCGTCAGCGTCACCCGCTCCGGCGAGACGGTTGGCGGCACCTCGATCATGGGTATTCTGACCCTTGGGGCGGGCATTGGCACGACGATCAGTCTCAGCGCCGAGGGCGTGCAAGCCGAGCAGGCACTGGACGCGCTGCAGGCGCTCATCGCCAATCGTTTTGGCGAGGAGGAATAGGGTTACGCCTTTATTTCAGCGCGGCCTCGATTTGCGGGATCAGTTTGGTGCGCAGGGCTGTCGGATCAAGCGGTCCGACCAGTTTATAGGAAATGATGCCGTCGCCGCGCACGACGTAGGTTTCCGGCACGCCATATGACCCCCAATTGATGAAGGTCTGGCCTTTGACATCGGCTCCGATGGCGGAAAACGGGTTGCCGTCGTGCTCCAGATAGGTGCGGACGGCAGCGGGGTCGTCCTTGTAATCCAGCCCCACCAGCTTGACGCCTTTGGCTTGCAGTTCCTTGTTGTGGGCGAGTTCCAGCAACAGCGGATTTTCCACGCGGCAAGGAACGCACCATGAGGCGAAATAATTCACCACGGTAACATGCCCGGCTCGCAACTCGTC
>DAICZI010000057.1 GCA_027311205.1 Beijerinckiaceae bacterium
GTCTCATACCCCGCTGTGCCGGCCGGTTTAAGAATGTGCGTGAACGGCCGATCGATCGCCGGCACAAGATCGCCATCGGCGAGGAGGCTCATCGGAGCCTTGATCTGAACGCCCGACAGGCGTGGCGTCTCGGCGCGCTCATAGATCCTTGCGAGCTTTTGTTCAAAGGTCTCCTCGATCTCCCCACGCGCCGGCCCTCCATAACGCCCTGTGAACCGGCCCGCATCTGCGAACGCGGCAAGCGGCGCAGCAAGAACGTCGGCAGGCAAGGTTGCCAGTTCCGCACGGTTTCGGACGATGACGATGTTCGACATATAGCGTCGGCCTCGACGAAGCGCCTCGCGTTCGTCGCGTTCGTGCAAAACCTGCGCGAGCCAACCTTCGGGCAGGAGCGACTCGATGAAAGCCGGCAGCTTTCCCGGCGTCGTCTCCCGCACCAGCGCCGGGCCCGAACGCTTTTGCGGTTTCCATCGCCATTCGAAGCCATCATGCGTCAGTCGGCCGAGACACTCGGCATGCCAGGCGACCAACAGGTCAAGCGCCGCCTTGTTGGCAGGAGCCCAGGTCGTTCCAGGCTGGACCAGGAGGAAGCGCTCAGCGCCTTCACCTTCGCGATACCAGGCATTCTCGCGCGCCAGCGCCCAGACCGCGTCGGCAGCGGCACGTGCGAAGCCGTGTTCTTCAACCAGGCGCGCTGCCATCCTTGTTCGCATGTTCGCGGTGACCGCGCTGGCGTGTTCGCTCCTCAGCCGAAAGGCTTCCAGGAACCGCTGACGCGGCGACGATACAGCGATGCGCAACTCCCCCAGATCGTCGCCAACCACCGCGACGGCGGTTGACGGATGCGGCGGCGCCTTGTTCTGGACGATCTCAAGGTCGCGCAGGCGCGTGCGTTGATTGCGACGGCCACTTATGAAAAGCCGTCCGTCTGGCGTCGGCGCGAGAAGAGCCGCGCTTGCTGACGAGAGGTAGGCGTTTGGGTAGAGATAATGGGCGATGCGAACGGCGTGGCCAAGAATCGCGGTCTCCGCATTCCCGTCATCATCGACATACACTCCCCGGACAAGCTGGATCAGTTCGCCCGATTGGGCTCGAAGGTGCGCCCGCCTGGCATCGATCGTCTCCCCAACCAAGTGTAGGGCCATAGAATTATCCCGCATCTAAGATGCGCGTTAATTCCATGCTTGGCCTGGGAAGTCAAGAATTTTTGCGCATCTCAAATGCGGGGAAATCCCACCGCCCCCACCGTTCGAAGATCCAGCACACCCGGTTGGCCGCTTTTGATAGGCACTGTCGGATGCCAGTTTCATGGGCACTGTCAAGGTGACGAAATCTCGACGATATCGGGTTATTGTCAATCGGCAACCAAAAGGGGGTCTGGCTCATATGTGGAACGTATATGGACCCTGCCCGATTGCGACGGGTTTGGCGGCTTTAGGCGATAAGGTCACAACGGCCGACGTATATTCGGCTTCCGTAAGCGGCTTGAATTGAGTTCGCCGCGAGCCACGATGGATTTTCGCGCGCTTCCCCCCAACGGCCCCAAGACATTGGCCGAAGCCATGCCGGTCCACATACCAGGTTCGGGAAGCGACGGAGTGACCGTTTCGCCATCTTCTGCCAATCGTTGCAATTGCTAGGTGGGACGAAGTGCTCCTTTCATTCGGTTCGTCGTTTGAACGGCGCCAACCGACAGTCTGGCGTCGTATGGCGCTTCGCCGGTGAGCAAGCTCCAGGCGATTCGTGCATTCTTGTTGGCGAGCGCGACAGCAACAATGTTGGGATGACGTCGCTGCCGCATCTTGTCTAGCCATTGGCTCCTCGGATCCTGCTTCCCTTTAACCCGCGCAAGGGCGGCGCGGGCACAATGGGTAAGCAAAGTTCGAAGGTAGCGATCTCCGCGCTTGCTTATTTGTCAATCGCCAACCAAAAGGAACCCCCAATGTGCATTGAAAAAGGACCCCCGCCCATCGGTCATAGGGCAGCCGTGATAGCGCTCACACCGGCGTAGCTGGTCGGGGTTGCGCAGCCGGGGTGAGCGCGGTTGGATTGGGGTTGATTTTTGGATTTGTCAGGCGAGGTTTTTGAATCGCCAAATGTACGGTCGCGGAAAGCTCGATCTGCTCCAGGCCCGCGTCATCGGCATGCAATAGAAGCGATCACCATCAAAATCGCGTCGGAGCCCCTTTGGGTTGCCGATCGACACTTTTGCTTCGGGGTTGGTTCAAACTGCGGGCAAAGCTGCTGCGCCGCAGGCGCCGAACAGAAAGCCGTTGGAATAGTCCCGTTCCGGTGCCACCTGTTGCAGGCGGGCTAGCCCTTGCTTCGGGGAGAGGGTGCCTGAAGCAACTTCGGCAAAGGCGCGGGTCACAGCGACGAAATCGCCGCTGTGCGGTGAAAGGCGCAGCGAGGTCACGCCCGCTGTCGCCAGGAGATCGAGATCGCCGATCAGGTTGCAATATTTATGCGACAGGGTCTGGACGCCATTGATCGCCAGAAAATCCGCGCCATCAAGGGTGCGCACGGACAATCCGTCGGCATCCTGCTCGCAGATGAACTGGCAGGAATCCTTGCTCAGGCCATGGATCCGCGCGTGGTAACATCGCCCCGAGATGGCGAGCGGGATACGTCCATAAGCAAAAAGCTCGACCCCGGCACCGGCCTTGGCCGCCGCCCTCGCCAGCGTCCCGATGGAAGCAATAGGAAGCTCGGGCGGGAGGCAAAACCGTCGCGCCCCTTTCCCAGCAAGAAAGGTCAGCGTCGCCTCGTTATAGACGTTGACCAGCGGCCCAATCGAGAAGGGCGTTTCCGGTCGCACCCAGTTCATCAGCGTCAGATCGTCGATTTCGATCTCAAGCGATGTCTGGTCGAATAATTTGCGCGCGGCGCGCCTTTCGCGCTCCAGCGTGACCATAGCCAGTGACGAGAGCACGACCTGCTTGCCGCCGCACTGAAGCCGCTCAATGGCCGACACCATGGCGTCGGCATAAAGATGCGTTCGCTTCGAGCAGATGTTTTCGCCGATCACCACCCGATCAACCGGCGCTTCATCGGCAATGCGCGCGTAGAAATCGGCAAAGACGTCCGCTGGCCAGTTGAACAGCAGCGGCCCCAGGGTCAAGGCGAATTTTCTTTGCGTCAAATGTCGAGCCCCTTTTTCGCAGTGCAGAATTATCGCCAGGCCTTGCGATAGGCACCGGAGGTCGTCTGTTGTCCCTCGGTCAGATCGCGCAGTTGCCCGGCGATGATCGGTCGTCCCCCGGCATGGTCATCGAGAGCCTTGCGGAAGCTGCGCACAACCGCTTCCGTATAGGCCCGGCTTCTTTGCCGTCCCTCAATTTTCAGGGCAGTGACGCCGGCCTCTGCCAGTTGCGGAATCAGCGATGCGGCATCAAGGCTCGCCGGGTCTTCGAACACGTGGCCGCGATAGTCACCAGCCTCGAAACATCCTTTGCACAGGGTCGGATAGGGCGCGGCCGCCCCGGCCGCAGAGCGATGAATGGCGAAACCGCCAAGACGCGAAACCAGTTCGCCAGCCTCCTCGCGATATTCGACGTGGCTGGCCGGTGAGCAAGCGCCATTCATGTTCGGCGATTTGCCGGTGGCGTAGGACGACAGCGAGCAACGCCCCTCGGCCATGACGCAAAGACCTCCGAAAATAAAGACCTCGGTTTCGACACTGATTTTGCGATTGATCGCGGCGATTTCCGGCACGCTCAGCACGCGCGGCAGCACAACGCGCCTGACGCCGAAAGACTTCGCATAGAACTCAATGGCGTCGGCATTGGCCGCCGCCGCCTGAACGGAAAGGTGCAGCCTGAGTGTTGGATGACGATGGGAGGCATAATCAAGCAGACCTAGGTCGGCGAGGATGACGGCGTCAGTACCCAGACGCGCAGCATCATCCACTGCCTGGCTCCAGCGGGAGAAAGCCCCGGCGCGCGGAAAGGTATTGATGGCGATCAAGACTTTCGCGTCCTTTCGATGGGCATATTTTATGGACTGGGCCATTTCCTCGCGCGAGAAATTCAGGCCGGGGAAATTGCGCGCGTTCGTCTCATCGTTGAAGCCGCAAGAGATGGTATGGGCACCGGCGTCGATCGCGGCTCGGAACGCTGCCGGGGTTCCGGCCGGGCAAACAAGTTCGAGCTTTTCGCGCATATCTACACCGGACGCTGGCGCGGCGTGCGGGCCAAAGCGACGCCGCTCCACTCACTGCCAAGGGCGGCCAACAGGCGCACGGGAGCGGCGGCGACAAACTCCAGCGGCCCGAACATGGCTGCCGCCTCGGCCGCCAGGTCGATCTCCTCATTGTCGATGGCGTTGCGCAAGGCGAGCACCGCCTCAGTGTCACCCTCGATGACCAGATCGCGGGAGAAAAACAGTGCGTCGCCGTCATAGACGCCATGCACCAAGCCGAGCAGCGCTGCCAGCGGGCCGGCGATGCGGGCGTCCCAGCGACCAGCTCTGTCGCGGCGGACAGCTTCGAGCCGCGGCGCGACCGGTCGCGGCGCGAGCCGGAAAACCAACGGCAGATCGCTGGGGTCGATCAAAAAGATCTTTTCTGCCTGATCACCAAGACGCGTGAACAATGAGGGATGACGCCGACCAAGGTTTTTGGCAAGACGCGCGCCGAGGAGTGACAAGGGTGCCATGGGTGCCAAACGCAGCGCCGCAGCGCCAACCGCCGGGAAACCGGGAATGATTCGAGCCTCTGACATGGAGCATGTAAATCAGAAGTTTCAGAGGCGCACATTGATCCTTGTCAATGCGTCGGTGCCTATTTCAACGCACGAAATGCTATGGCCTTTCGAGATCTGCCTGCCTTTCGCAATTTGCGCGCCTTTGCCCGCTTCCTCGAACAGGGGAAGCTTTTGTCGCGCGTGCATGAACCGGTCAGCCTTGTCCATGACATGACCGAGGTTCATCACCGCGTCCTGGTGGCTGGCGGGCCAGCGCTTTGGTTCAAGAACGCCTTTTCCGAGAATGGTGCAGCTTCGATGCCGGTTCTTGCCAACCTGTTCGGGACGCCCGAGCGCGTCGCCGCCGGGTTTGGCGTGAATCTTTCACGTATCGCCGAATTGGGCGAGCTGCTGGCCGCCTTGCGCGAGCCCGCGCCTGTCGATGGGTTCAAGGATGCCATGAGCCGCTGGCCGCTACTGCGTGCGGCCCTGGCGACGCGCCCGCACATGATTGCACGGCCCGATTGTCAGGCGGAGAGCTGGCTCGCCGATGATGTCGATCTGGCGCGTCTGCCCATCCAGACGTGCTGGCCGGGCGAACCGGCACCGCTCATCACCTGGCCGCTGGTGATCACACGGCCACCGGGCACTGCCGCAGATGATACGACACGAATGAACATTGGCGTTTATCGCATGCAGGTTTTGGGAAGGGATCGCGCCATTTTACGCTGGCTGACCCATCGCGGCGGCGCGGCGCACCATCGCGCCTGGAGCCGAAGCGGCGAAGACATGCCTGTCGCCGTGGTGATTGGTGCCGATCCGGCGACCATTCTTTCCGCCGTCCTGCCCCTGCCTGAAACAATCTCCGAGCTGCGATTTTCAGGGGTGCTGCGCGGCGAGCGTCCGCGCGTTGCCCCAGCCCTGACAATCCCGATGCTGGTTCCCGCCGATGCGGAAATCGTCCTCGAAGGTTATGCCTCGGCGACCGAGACCGCGCGCGAAGGGCCTTATGGCGACCACACCGGCTATTATAATTCCGTCGAATCCTTTCCCGTGATGCGGATCACCGCCATCACCATGCGGCGCGATCCGATTTACCTGACGACCTTTACCGGTCGCCCCCCGGATGAGCCATCGATCATCGGAGCGGTGTTCAACGACCTCGCCTTGCCAACCATGCGGCGGCAGATTCCGGAAATCGTCGATGTCTGGCTGCCGCCGGAAGCCTGCTCCTATCGGATGGCCATCGTCTCGATCCGCAAATCCTATCCCGGCCAGGCCCGTCGGGTGATGATGGCCCTGTGGGGCATGTTGCCGCAATTCAACTATACCAAGACGATCATTGTCGTTGACGAGGATATTGACGTCCGCAATTGGCAGGACGTCGCCTGGGCGCTGGCGACCCGCATGGACGCCTCGCGCGATTTGACGGTTCTTGCTGGCACGCCCATCGACTATCTCGATTTTGCTTCACCCGAGCCGGGATTGGGCGGCAAGCTCGGCATCGATGCAACGAACAAGATCGGTGCCGAAACCCACCGCGAATGGGGCAAAACGCTGCAAATGTCAGCGCAGGTGCGACGCCGCGTCGATGAAATATGGCCGCGTGTCGCGGCGAGTTTCACGGATGGAGCCGTCCGATGAAGCCCTGTGTCATTGTCGGGATCAGCGGCGCTTCGGGGGCGGCAATTGGTTTGCGCACCGTTGAAATTCTGAACGGTCTTGGTGCCGAAACGCATCTGGTGGTTTCGCGCGCGGCAGAACGCACGCTTCTGGAAGAGGTTGGGGCCGAAGCCCTGCCGCGTTTGCGCAACTGCGCGCATCATTGGCACGGCGTCGATGATATCGGTGCCAGCATTGCCTCGGGCTCGTTCCCGACGCGCGGCATGATCATCGCGCCCTGCTCAATGCGGACCCTGGCGGCGATCGCCCATTGCCTGGGCGACAATCTGCTGGTTCGCGCCGCCGATGTCCATCTGAAAGAGCGCCGTCCGCTGGTGCTGGTGGCGCGCGAGACGCCGCTGCATCTTGGCCACCTGCGCGCCATGATGGCGGCAACCGAAGCTGGCGCGATGATCATGCCGCCGGTTCCCGCTTTTTACCTGAGGCCAACCAGCGTCGCCGATATCGTCGACCAGATCGCACGGCGGGCCATCGACCTCCTGCATGTGTTTGAACCGGTAGCGCGCCAATGGCACGGCCCGTCAGCACCTGCCGCCACCTCGTGAGTATGGCCTTTTGCCGGGGAAGCCTGGTTTCGCCCAATTGCCCTCCTGCCGACGGCCAAGGCTTCGCGGCAGCCCATTATCAAAGAGGAAAACGCCGACAGCGCGCTTGAGGAAATTTTGCTCCCCTTTTGGGAGGAATTTCTGTCTCAGCCTTGGATGAGATGACCTTTGGCTAGAAACATTGTCATATTCGTGCTACACATCGAGCCAATCTGTAGTGTGAAGGTGACAAATACCTACTCCACATAACCCTTCTGCAGCGGTGCGGCGGGCGCTGCGCAAGCTCGGCGCGGACATCCACGATGCCCGTCGACGCCGACGGTTGCCAATGGCGGTTGTGGCGGAGCGCGCCTTCACCTCCCGCTCGACCTTGCAAAAAATCGAGGCGGGCGACACCAACGTTGGCATCGGCATCTATGCCGGGGTTCTCCAGGCCCTTGGCCTGCTCGACGGGCTGAGCCAGATCGCCGACATCAGCAACGACAGCGTCGGACAAGCGCTGGCCAGCGCCGAGCTGCCCAAGCGTGTTCACCTCAAGCGGCCGACGGGATAGTCTCGCGATGGCTGACTTTGAAGTTCATATCGATCTGAATGGATGCACGCGCTTGATCGGACTGGCCAGGAGCAATCGTGTCCGGGGCACGGAAACGATCCTCTTCGAATATGGCGGTGCATGGCTTGATGATCCGGATCGATTTTCTCTGGAGCCTGCTCTCGCCTTGACGCCGGGTGCCTTCGCCCCTCCTGCCGGTCTCGCGACTTTTGGCTCGATTGGCGATTCTGCTCCGGACACCTGGGGCCGACGGCTGATGCAGCGGGCGGAACGCAGGCTGGCCGCGCGGGAAGGGCGCGCCGTCCGCACGCTTGCAGAAAGCGACTACCTGCTCGGAGTCGCCGATGCGACGCGACTTGGTTCACTCCGTTTTCGCTGGGCAGGAGACGAAGCTTTCCAAGCGCCGATCCACTCTGGTTGAGCCGCGTTCAGGCAAAAGTTCACTTATCCCCGCTGTGCAGATTTCGCCGGCCACCTCTTTTGACCATGGAAGATAGCCTGACCATGCTGCAAAAACTTCACGCATGGTTGGTTTGGTTCCTTGCGGGGCATGTCCTCGCCGTTCATAAGCACAAACGGACTGCCTCAGCGGACAGAAATTTTTAGATGCATTTGCGGATGGATTCCGCATAATACCGTAAAAATGCCGGATTTTACCATGGCAATGTCATGGCGAGAACCGGGTAGTTGATCGCCGGAATCGTAATTGAAATTTTGTTGGGAAATATAGGCATGATGTAGAAAATTGCCGTCATTATTGTATATTTCAATGATATCGCCACGTTTGATGTTTACGTGTTCGGGATGAAATTTCTGCCCCTTTTGTGTAATGA
>DAICZI010000058.1 GCA_027311205.1 Beijerinckiaceae bacterium
GCGGCGGCGAGATCGCCGCGCACGTGCCCACCCGCCGCCTCGCCAAGCCGCAGGCCATCGCCGCTGTTGGCCAGCGGTGCAGCCGACCAGTGCCCGCCAGTGCCCAGCAGCGTGGCGCCCCGTGCCCTATCATGCGGGAAACCGCCGCAGGCCAGCACAACCCCGTGCCGCGCCGCGATGTGGCGCTCCTGGCCAGCAACGCCCACGCGCGCGCCGCTCACGCCATCTGGGCCGATAATCAGCTCAAGGCAGGGCACCGAATGGATCAGCCGGACGCCGCGATCATCCGCCGATTTCAGCAACCGCCCGACGAGCGCCTGGCCATTGACCAATTGCAGGGCCCGTCGATGGATCAGCACATCCGCCCCGTGGCGCGCCAGACGTTTGGCGACATGCAGGAACGATCCGGGATCACTGGTGGCATTGATGAAATGCGCGAAGTCCGCCCCCGCAGCGATGCCAAGGCCAAACGGTGATATTTCCGGCAGGGCCGGGCGCAAATCCCTGATGCGCTGCCCAAGTCGCCGCCCGTCAAACGGCGCGGCACAGACCGAACGCCCGCCCCGTGATGCACCAGGGCTGCGATGATGAAAATCCGGTATGGCCAGGCCACCGACAAAGGATAGCGCCGTCTCGCGGATGAAAAACGCCACCATGCGCGGCGCTTGCGCCAGAAACATATCGACCCGTTCCGGGTCGAAATGCTGATCAAGCTCATGTTGCAGATAGAGCCGCGCTGCTCCGGGCTCTTCGCGCAGGCCGGCGGCTATCGCCAGAGGATTCCCCGGTACCCACATCCAACCGCCTGACCAGGCCGTTGTGCCGCCAAAGTGGCGTTCTTTCTCGACGAGCGTGACCTTGAGCCCCAGCACAGCGGCACTGACCGCGGCGGCAAGACCAGCCGCGCCCGAGCCAATCACCAGCAGGTCGCAGTCATCCACGTTGGCAGCAAAGTCGGACATACGCCCCTTGTGCCGCGCCGTCCTGTACTGTCAAGTCACACCACCGGCCTGCAGCACCCCAACCTGCCCTTGTTCGCCGTGCGATGGCGTCAGGTCAATCGGGCCAAGATCACCAAAACTGGTTCCATCAGGCAGCAGCCCGCGCGCGGTGGCGCTGATACGCACATCGGTTCCGGCACCATCAATCGCATACATATGCCACGCGGCGCGATGGCCGGGACTGCCAGGAATCGCCGACGCCGAGGGGACGCCAATGCATGGCACCGGCTTTTGTGGCCCCTGCATGAAATGCACCTGCTGCCGATGATTATGGCCATGCAACACCAGTTCGGCCCCGCTGCGCGCAATAATGGCCTCGATGCGCCCGGCGTCGGTGAGGTGGCGGCCGGGCTTGGCAGCATGACGCCACGGCGGGTGATGAATCAGCACCACGCGCGCCAACCCTTCAGCGCGTGCCGACATCAGCAGGCCTTCAAACTCCTTGGCCTGCCGGTCGCCGACTGTTCCGGTCGCCAGGAAGGGTGCCGTCGGCACGCCGCTGCCAAGGCCGATCAGCGCCACGGGCCCGCGACGCCGCAGATACGGAAAATGCGCCTCCTCGATCGGTTGATCGCTGGTGTAGGGCGCGAAGGTCCGGCGCAGCATCCTGGCGCAGTCGCGTGTATAGGCATCATGATTGCCGGGCGTAAAACTGATGCGTTCGGGCGGCCCCAGGCTCTCCAGCCAGGCCCGCGCTGCGACAAATTCCGACGCCAGGCCTAAATTGAGAATATCGCCGGTCATGGCAATATGGTCTGGCCCATAGGCGCGCAGATCATCAACAATCTGCTTCAGCATCTCCATCTTGTGGATGCGCGAACGGTGCCGGTTCCAGTTGGTGAAGCCGGTGATACGCTTGCTGAACAGCTCGCGATAGGTCGCTCTCGGCAAAGGGCCGATATGAGCATCAGAAAGATGGGCAAGGTGAAATGTCACCAGCCGCTCCTGCGCAGAAGTTGTGGCAAAATCATGCCGCCCCGATCAGCATTCCAGTTGCCAACACAATAACCCCACCCAGCACGATCTGGAAAGCCGCTCGCAGGAAGGGCGTGTCCATATACCGCGCCCTGATCCAGGCAATCGCCCAAAGTTCGATAAACACGACCACAAACGCGATGCTGGTGGCAATGGCAAAGGCATGCGGCAAAGAATCCGGCACGAGAAACGGCAAAGTGTGCCCAAGTCCGCCCACCGCCGTCATCAGTCCGGTGACGATACCGCGAATCAGCGGTGCGCCGCGCCCGGTGAGCGAACCATCATCCGAAAGCGCCTCGGCAAATCCCATGCTGATGCCAGCCCCCAGCGAGGCCGCAAGCCCCACAAGGAAGGTCGAAAAATTGCTGTGGGTAGCAAAAGCCGCCGCAAACAGCGGTGCCAGCGTTGAAACCGAGCCATCCATCAGCCCGACAAGACCGGGCTGTACATATTGCAGCACAAACATCCGGTGGCGGGTAGCGTCCTCTTCAGCCTTGGCGTCGGGCGTCAAATTGGTGGCGCTGAGCCTCGCCGCAAGGCTCTCGTGCTTTTTCTCGATAAGCGCCAGATCCCCCAGAAGCTTGCGCACATCGACATCCGTCGCCTGCTCGGCAGCCTTGGCATAAAAGCGCGCGGCCTGAAACTCCATGGTCTCGGCTTCCCGCCGCATCACATCGAGTGGCAGGTGTTTGGAAAGCCAGACGGGACGACGACGCAATACCCCTTTGACATCTTCGCGCCGAATGGCCGGAAGATTGGGGCCAAAGCGCTTTTCATAGAGTTCGAGCAGGAGATGGCGATGCTCGCTTTCCTCAGCGGCCATATCCTTGAACACCTGGGCTGAGGCAGAAAACGGGCCATCAAGCCTCTCTGCAAAGGTCAGATAGATGCGCGCATCCTCTTCCTCGGCAGATATGGCGATAGCCAGGACTTCGCGCTCAGTCAGCTCGGCGAAATTTTTCATTGCCGCTCCTGTTGGATGTCAATAGAATCGTTCTAATCTGTGTCACATGTTTTTTCTAGCCCGCCCCGGCGAAAACCGCGGTTCTGCTCGTGCGAGATTCCTGATGAACGCCATCCGCCGGCCAGCGGCAGCTTTTCATATGGCTTTTGGCAAAGCCCGCCATCTCTGGTATCGGCTCTCGCGCCCTGTGACGCTCGGCGCTCAGGCCATCGTACTGGATGAGCAAGGCCGCGTGTTTCTGGTGCGCCATACTTATGTGCCCGGCTGGCATTTTCCAGGCGGCGGCATTGAGGTGGGGGAAACCGTGCATCAGGGCCTGCTGCGCGAATTGCGTGAGGAAGGTCACATCGAGGCTGATTCGCCCGCTGAACTGCACGGCATTTTCTACAATGACCGCTATTCACGCCGCGATCACATCGTCGTCATGGTGCTGCGACATTTCCACCAGACGTCTCCGCGTGGTGCGGATGCCGAAATCGCCGAAACCGGGTTCTTCCCAGTGAACAATCTGCCACCTGGGACTACCGCCGCCGCGCGAGCCCGTCTGCACGAGGTTCTGACAGGCACCAGACCCGCTGCGCGCTGGTGACCAAAGGGTTGAGCGGCTGCCTGCACAAAAAAGGCCACCCCGTCGGATGGCCTTGATCTTTGCTATACCGCAGATGTTACCGCAGCAATCGTCACACTGACGGCGGCGCGTCATGCACGCCGGCCCAAACTTTACGTTTGACCAGATAGAGCAGGGTCGCGAAAACGCCCAGAAACACCAGCACATTGAAGCCCATGCGCTTGCGCTGTTCCAGCTTGGGCTCGGCCGCCCACATCAGGAAGGCCGACACGTCGCGGGCAACCTGATCCTCCGTGATCGGCGTGCCGTCCGTGTAAAATTTCGGATCGTTCGGCTTGCCGGCGCTGTCAAACATCATCGCCAACGGGCTCGGCATCTTGATGAGATGATTTGAACCCTGAATAACAGCGTTATAATAAAGGCCGCTCGGGACTTTCATGCCCTTGGGCGGATCCATGTAGCCCTGTTTGATGAGAGCATAAATATAATCTGGCCCCTGCTCTTCGTCCTCGAAGAACGGCAATCCTTCAGCAAGGAAATAGGGAAAGCCATATTCCACCGTGCGTGCCTTGGCGAGCAGCGACATATCGGGGGGCACCGCGCCAAGCGCCGATTTGGCGGACTCGTCATTAGGGAACGTCCAGGGCCATGGATCCGACGGCTTGCCAGGCCGCGTAAACATCTCGCCCTGATCGTTGGGGCCGTCCTTGATCTTGTAGGTCGCCGCCAGCGCCTTGACCTGCGCCTTCGTAAATTCCGGCCCGCCCGGCTCCGATAATTCGCGGAACGTCAGATGCGAGGCTGCGTGGCATTGCGAGCAAACATCATGGAACACCTTGAAACCGCGCTGCAACTGCGCACGGTCATAGCGTCCAAACACGCCCGCAAACGACCAGTTTTGCCGCTGCGGAATAATCAACCCTTCGGCGTTCAGCTTGGTGGCCGCCGCAACACTGAGGCTGGTGGCACCAACCAGCAGCGAGGCCGTCATAAGAGACGCCGCCGCGAGCCGCAGCCGCTTCCAAGTGGTGGTAAATTTCATGACCTTCAACCCTTCACGGACGGTTCAGCACCAACGCCGCGCGGCATGGCGGCAGCGGCCCCCTTCGCACCCAGCACGGCGGCGGAAATCGAAGCAGGCACCTGCCGGGGCGTTTCCAGAAGCCCAAGCAGCGGCAGAATGACGAGGAAAAACACGAAATAATAGGTCAGCAGCAACCGCCCCGCCAGAATGGTTGCATCTGAGACCCTTTGCGACCCGATATAGCCAAGGCCAATGCCGCAGAGCACGAACACCCAGAAGAACACCTTGAAAACCGGGCGGTAGGTGCCCGAACGAACCCGCGAGGTATCAAGCCAGGGCAGGAAGGCGAAAACCGCAATCGAGGCAAACATGGTCAGAACGCCAGGCAGCTTGTAGGGAATCGACCGCAAAATCGCGTAATAGGGCAGGAAGTACCATTCCGGCACAATTTCCTGCGGCGTAACCAGAGGATTCGCCGGATTGTAATTATCAGCGTGACCGAAGAAATTCGGCACAAAGAACACAAACCAAGCAAAAAAGATCATGAAGACGACGACAGCAAAACCATCCTTGATCGTAAAATACGGATGGAAGGGCAACGTATCTTTCGAGCTTTTGGGCTCGACGCCGGCCGGGTTGTTCGAGCCAGGCACATGCAGCGCCCAGATGTGCAGGATCACGACGCCCGCAATCATGAAGGGCAGCAGGTAATGCAATGAAAAGAAACGGTTCAGCGTCGGATCACCAACCGAGAACCCGCCCCAGAGCCAGGCTGTGACATAGTTCCCGAACACCGGAATGGCCGAGAACAGATTGGTGATCACGGTCGCGCCCCAGAAACTCATCTGGCCCCAGGGCAACACATAACCCATGAAAGCGGTTGCCATCATCAAGAGGAAGATGATGACCCCAAGCAGCCACAAGACCTCGCGCGGCGCTTTGTAGGAGCCGTAATAGAGCCCACGCAGCATGTGGATATAGACCGCGAGGAAGAACATCGTCGCCCCATTGGCATGCATGTAGCGCAGCAGCCAGCCGTAATTCACGTCGCGCATGATGTGCTCGACCGAATTGAAGGCGAGGCGCGCATCCGGCACATAGTGCATCGCCAGCGTCACGCCAGTCAGGATCTGTGCCACCAGCATGAACGAGAGAATGCCGCCAAAGGTCCAGAAATAATTCAGGTTGCGCGGATTCGGGAACACGATGAACGACGAATGCATCAGGCCCATGATCGGCAGGCGCTGCTCGAACCAGCGCCCGAAGGCCGACTTGGGAACATAGGTGGAGGGACCGCTCATCTCTTAGGGCTCTCGACAGGAGTGACGTTACAGCGCGATGGAAACCTTCAGCCGACCACGACTGAAGTCGGTGTCTTGAAGACGTATTTTGGTACCAGCAGGTTCAAAGGTGCAGGCCCATGCCGGACACGCCCGGATGCATCATACTGCGAGCCATGGCAAGGGCAGAGCCAACCATCATAATCGCCGCCGACATTGGGTGTGCACCCCAGATGCGTGCAGACGCCAACAACTATCAGCCACTGCGCGACTTGCACGCGCGCCTGATCGGTCTCCGGATCGATCAGTTCCGACATTGGCACTGCGCGCACCTGTTCAACCATCTTGGGCGGTCGGTTGCGCACAAACACCGGCTTGCCTTGCCACTTGACCACAATATTCTGGCCGGGCGCGACGGGCTTCAGGTCGATCTCGGTTTTGGAAAGTGCCAAGGTGGTGAGGTCGGGGTTCATCTGATCGATCAGCGGCCAGATGACGCTTGCCGCGCCTACTATGCCCACCGCCGTCGTCGCGATGTAGAGAATGTCGCGCCGTGTCGGTTCCGCCGTTGTCATATCGGTCATAACTGTCTCCGAACCTTCAAGCCCTCGAAGCGGCCTGAGCCACATTGGGGCCATCAAATAGTCACGTTAGCGTTGCGCCTAGCGCAAAACCGCAATGAGCGCAATGAGCTCAATTTTAGTATCAGGCAATGCGACGCTGCGCCACAATCACCATCCTGGCAGACAGCAATGATTTGAACCTGTGCGCCTTGCCGTGCGGCCCCGTCGCCTCACGCGTCGTCGCAGGCTTGCGGCAATTTGTCCCGATCGCCACCGATGTGCGATCAGTGCGTCAGGCATCTTGCCGCAGCGGCTTTCACGCGGCATGGTCTTGAGCGCAAGGAGCGATGGTATCATGACGCGAAGCGAGATTTTGGCAGACCAGCAATCACAGGCGAGGGTCTGGTTTGAGGGCCTGCAAGCACGCATCATCGCTGATTTCGAACAATTGGAGCAGGAGGCCGCCGGGCCCTATCTGGCAGGGCACGATGCCCCGGCCAGATTTGAGCGCAAGCCCTGGGAGCGCGTCAACCAGGCAGATGGTGCCAAAGGCGGTGGCGGCACCATGGCGATCTTGAAGGGCCGGGTGTTTGAGAAGGCGGGCGTGCACGTTTCGACCGTCCACGGCAGTTTCGCGCCGGAATTTGCCAGCAAAATGCACGGTGCCGAACATGATCCGCGCTTCTGGGCCTCCGGCATTTCGCTCATTGCCCATCCGGCCAATCCCCATGTGCCCACCGTGCACATGAACACGCGATTCGTGGTGACGGGAAAATCCTGGTTTGGTGGTGGCGCTGATTTGACGCCGATGCTTTTGCGGCGGCGCGAACAAACCGATGCGGACAGCATCGCTTTCCACGCCGCCATGAAGGCCGCCTGCAACGCGCACGCTGCCATCGCGCCCTATGACAAATTCAAATCCTGGTGCGATGAATATTTTTTCCTGAAGCATCGCAATGAGCCCCGCGGTATCGGCGGCATTTTTTATGATTACCTCGCGACCCCCGACGCAAGCGGCGGTTTTGCGGCTGATTTTGCTTTCACCCGCGCGGTGGGCGAGGCCTTCCGCAGCATTTATCCTGCCATTGTGCGCGCCAATCTGGCAACGCCGTGGACTGAAGCGGATCGGCTGGAGCAAATGCAGCGCCGCGGGCGGTACGTCGAATTCAATCTCCTCTATGATCGCGGCACGATTTTCGGGCTGCAGACCGGCGGCAATGTCGAATCGATTCTCTCGTCCTTGCCCCCGGCGGTCATCTGGCCCTAGTCCACCTCACACCAAGTCCACCTCACACCAAGTCCACCTCACGCCAAGTCCACCTCACGCCATCGTTTCCAGCTCGGAAATCATGCCGCTGATGAGATTGAGGCCGATCTGCCAGAAGGCCGGGTCAGCGGCATTGAGGCCAAAGCCCGCGAGTAGCTCGGAATGGTGCTTGGTGCCGCCCGCTGCCAGCATGGCAAGATAGCGCTCGGCAAAACCCTCATGGGCATTTTCGTAAACGCCATAGAGCGAATTCACCAGGCAATCGCCAAAGGCATAGGCGTAAACATAGAAGGGCGAATGGATAAAATGCGGGATATAGGTCCAGAACACCTCATAGCCCGGCCCAAGCTTGATCGCCGGGCCAAGGCTGGCTGTCTGCACGTCCATCCAGATTTTGGCGATGTCATCTGAGGTCAGTTCGCCCGCGCGGCGCGCCTCATGGACACGACGCTCGAACAGATAGAACGCCACCTGCCGCACCACGGTGTTCAGCATATCCTCGACCTTGCCCGCCAGCAGGGTCTTGCGCTGTTCCGGCGACTTGGCCTTGGCCAGCAACGAGCGAAACGTGAGCATTTCGCCGAAAACCGACGCGGTTTCCGCCAAAGTCAGCGGCGTTGGTG
>DAICZI010000059.1 GCA_027311205.1 Beijerinckiaceae bacterium
GTTCATCTTCAGGCCGACCTTGGCCTCGGCTTCGAGCGCGCCCTGGAGCAACAGCGCGAGTTGCTCAATCTTGCGCCGCTTCCAGGCATCTTTCCAAGCGCCGTGGTTGGCGATGAGCCGCGGCGTGGAGGCCAGCAGCGTCTCGACGATGCGCCCGACGCGCCCGGTGAGCCGCAAGGGCGCATCCGTCACGGCAAAGCACAGGCACTCCTCGTCAACGCCCGTGACGGGGCGATGATTGACCTGCGGGTTAGCAAAAGCCAGATCGCCCATCCTGTAGGTGCCGAGACTGTCCGAAAACGAGCCGCGCAGCACCAGCGTCACTTCAATGCCATCATGGGTGTGGAGCGGAATTCTGCGACCTGGCTGAATTTTATAGAGCGTGGCTTCGCCACCCGCTTCGCGCGTCACAACATGGCTTTTGATGCCTGGAAGCAGGAAGCGCCACCGCACAGCCTCCGCATCAAAGCCCAGATATGCCCGCAAGGGCGGGGGGAACACTGCTTTGTTGCCTGTGTGCGGCGCCACGGGAGCCGGGGAAGCGAAAATTCTGTCCAGCTGCGCGTCACGATGCGCGTCTGTTGCCACTGCCGCGCCCTCCATCAGCGCGCCCATTTCATCATCGAGCGCCGCCACAAAAGCGCGGTTGTCGGCTTTCAGACTCAAGTGCGCTGCCACCAGAGCCTGAAAGGCCGGTGACAGGTTTCCCGCCGCGTACGAGGCCAGCAGCGCGTCGCGCGGTGTGGTTGACATATCGGAAATCACAAATAGCCTCTCAGTTTAGATCTCCTACGCATATAGGGGCAGCTTGGATCACTTGGCGCTTGATTAACTTGGCCAGCGCCTGAAACTCACCTCGCCCTTCAACGTCCCGCCCGCGCCTCGATTTCGTCATTCAGGGTCAGCCATTCATGCTCGCATCTGGCCAGCGCTGCGGCAAGGTCGGCCCTTTGGCTGGCGAGTTAGACGGCGCTTCGGGCCTGCGTCCTTTCGCGTGGCGTATAAGTTTGCGGTTCGGCCAGCACCGCATCGACCTTGGCCAAAAGCGCCGTGAATTTCTCGATGCGGGCCAGCACCGCGTCACTGGCGCGGCGCAACTCATTGAGCCCGCGCGTTTTGGCCGCAGGCAGTGCCGCGACCTTGCCATTTGCGGCCTCGCTTTGGCGACGGTCGCTCGCAACGGCTTTCGGCGGCGGTGTGCCGAGCACGCGGCGGCGGTAATCGCCGATGTCGCCCTCAAACGCGCTGACGCTGCCATCTTCCACCAGCCACAGCCGCTCGGCGCAGGCTTCCAGCAGAAAGCTGTCATGGGAAATCAGGATCACCGCGCCCTGAAATTCATTGATGGCTTCAGCCAGTGCGGCGCGGCTGTCAATATCAAGGTGGTTGGTCGGCTCGTCGAGAATGAGCAGGTGCGGGCCATGAAAGGTGGCGAGCCCCAGCAGCAACCGCGCCTTCTCGCCGCCCGACAACAGCTCGATACGGGTATTGGCCCGCACATTGGCAAAACCGAGGCGCGCTGCCGCACCGCGGGTTTTGGCCTCGCCCGCGCCGGGCATCAGCCGGGCCATAACCTGATGCGGGGTGTCGCTCGCATCAAGATCATCCATCTGGTGCTGGGCAAAAAATCCGGCGCTGAGCCGCGCCGCCCGGCGCAAGTTGCCACCCATGGGCTCCATGCGCCCGGCCAGCAGGCGCGCGAAGGTTGATTTGCCATTGCCATTGGCGCCAAGCAGCCCGATCCGGTCATCGGGTTGCAGTGACAGGTTCAGGCCCTTCAGCACCGCCTTGCCATCATAGCCAACGCTGACGTCCTCCATCACCAGCATGGGCGGAGCCAGCGGCTTTTCGGGCGAGGGGAAATGAAAGGCGATGACGTCGGTTTCATCGTCAGCGGCAATGTCCTGCATTTTGGCGAGCATTTTCAGGCGGGATTGCGCCTGGCGAGCCTTGGTCGCCGACGCGCGGAAGCGATCGACAAAGGCCTGCAAATGGGCGCGATGCGCATCCTGCTTTTTCACCGCCTTGGCGTTCAGGCGTCGCGCTTCAGCGCGCTGGTGGGCAAAGGAGGTGTAATTGCCAGTCCATAATTTCAGCTTGGCGTTTTCCAGATGCAAAATGTGGGTTGTGACATCATCAAGCAATTCGCGGTCGTGGCTGATCAGCAGCACGGTCGCGGGATAAGAGCGCAGATGCTCGGTCAGCCAGAGCGTGCCTTCAAGATCGAGATAATTGGTCGGCTCATCGAGCAGCAGCATGTCCGGCTTGACGAACAGCACCGCCGCCAGCGCCACGCGCATCCGCCAGCCGCCTGAAAAACTCGACAGTGGGCGTTGCTGGGCAGCTTCATCAAAGCCGAGCCCGGCCAGAATCGTGGCGGCGCGCGCCGGGGCGCTATGGGCGTCAATATCAGCAAGCCTTGTGTGAATGGCCGCAATATCGGTGCCTGCGTCGTGCTTTTCTGCCGCAGCCAGAAGCTCGGCGCGCTCGGTGTCGGCTTCGAGCACGAAATCAATCAGGCTCTGTGGCCCGCCCGGCGCTTCCTGCTCGACGCGGCCTATCCGCGCCAGGCGCGGCAGGTTGATCTCGCCGGTCTCTGGCGAAAGTTCGCCGCAGACCAGCCGGACCAGCGTGGTTTTGCCAGTGCCATTGCGCCCGACAAACCCAATGCGGCCACGCGGGGGCAGGGCAGCGCCGGCCATGTCAAAAAGCAGGCGGGAACCCAGCCTGAAGGTCAATTGCTCGATGTTCATCATGATGGCATGTCTAATGGCGAAACAATCGCCCGCGCGCAAGCCATGCGGCTTCGGCGGGCCGGGACGCGAGCCGATCTGGCGCGCCAATTCGCCGCGCCTGAGGCAGGAGGCAGTCCCCGCGAACCGGCCTCGTCGCCGGAAGATCATGCGCAAAGGCATCAACAGCCGTTCACGCAGCATATTTTCACGTGCAGTCTGGTTTCATTCCAGGTTTACGCGCGCTCTGCCGCACGATCGCAACAGTTTGGAATGATTCCGATCTTGACCGCGCCTCTGGACTTTACATCACGGCGTCCTTAGACATTTGGCTGAATTTTAATCCATAGCAGTGCGAGGGCTGAGATAGTCCTTTCTAGCCAAGGGATCTGGGACTATCAGAAGCATGAACGATCATCCGGCGGTTGCACGGCGCTCGCGTGTGAGCCTGTCGATTTTGATGCGCGTCGCGGGCCCTGGCCTCGTCGTCATGCTGGCCGATACAGACGCCGGCAGTGTCGTCACGGCGGCGCAGAGCGGCGCGCAATGGGGCTACCGGCTGCTGGCGCTGCAATTTGCGCTGATCCCGATTCTTTACGTGGTGCAGGAACTTACCGTCCGGCTGGGCACGGTGACCGGCAAAGGCCATGCGGCGTTGATTGCCGAACATTTTGGCAAGGCCTGGGCCTGGGTCTCGGTCATCACGCTCGGCGTGGCCTGCGTTGGGGCGCTGCTGACCGAACTTTCCGGGCTTGCGGGCGTCGGCCTGCTTTATGGCGTTCCCACCAGCCTCAGCATGGTGCTGGTGGTCGGGGCGCTCATCATCATGGCGGTAACCGGCTCCTATCGCTCGGTCGAGCGCATCGCCATGGCGATCGGGGCCTTTGAACTGGCGTTCCTGGGTGTGGCTCTGGTGGCGCATCCCGGCATGAGCGTGCTCGTGCACCAAACCATCAGCATTCCGGCGACCAATCCGCAATATCTCTATCTCGTTGCCGCCAACATTGGCGCGGTGATCATGCCGTGGATGGTATTTTTCCAGCAATCGGCGGTCGTCGAGAAGGGCCTTGACCCGGATGATCTGCCCGCCGCGCGCTTCGACACGGCGGTGGGCGCGGTGGTGACGCAAGTCATTATGGCGGCCATTCTGATTGCGGCCGCGGCGGCGCTGAGCACGGGCAAGGCCGATGGCACCGGACCGGCCCTGAATACCGTGCAGGACATTGCGGGCGCGATCACGCCGGTTCTGGGCGCGACCTGGGGCAAGCTCGCCTTTGCGCTGGGTGTGTCAGGCTGCGCCATCACGGCGGCGATTGTGGTGACGCTGACGGCGGCCCGCACCTTTGGCGAGGTGATGGGCGTGCGCCATTCGCTGAATGACCACCCGCGCGAAGCGCCGCTGTTTTACACGATTTTTTCAGGTGCGCTGGTTCTGGCGGCGCTGGTCGTGACGTCGGGCGTCAATCTCGTCAGCCTGTCGATCGGCGTGCAGGTCATGAATGCGCTGATGCTGCCTTTCGTGCTGGGCTTTTTGTATTTCCTGGCCCGCCGCCTGCCAGAGCCTTGGCGGTTGCAGGGGCAGCGTGGCACCATTGTTGCCGCGATCATTCTGGTGACAACGATTTTTGCGGTCTATGCTTCGGTGATGGGCATCTGGAGCTAGGCACTTGCCCAAGGTTCGGCCGCACTTTATAGAACCGGCAACGTTCCCCAAAACTGGAAAGATTTTCTGACATGGCCCTGCAACGTACGTTTTCGATCCTCAAGCCCGATGTGACCCGCCGCAATCTCACCGGCGCGGTCAATGCCAAGATCGAGGCTGCTGGCCTGCGGATCGTCGCGCAAAAGCGGGTTCATATGTCGCTTGCCGAAGCCGAGACCTTTTATGGCGTGCACCGGGCGCGCCCGTTCTTTGGCGAACTCACCCAGATGATGAGCGCCGCGCCGGTCGTGGTTCAGGTGCTGGAAGGTGACAATGCCATTGCCCGCTACCGCGATGTGATGGGTGCCACCAACCCGGCCAATGCGGTGCCGGGCACAATTCGCAAGGAGTTTGCCTTGTCGATGGGCGAGAACTCGGTGCATGGCTCCGATGCGCCGGAAACCGCTGCGGTTGAAATCGCCCAGTTTTTCGCTGGCAACGAAATCGTCGGCTGAATCACTGGGTCAGTCGCGGTTCGGTCTGCGTGGCCGTGTCGAACAGGCGCTGCATGGCATTCATGATGTCCTGCGGCGCACTCGCCGTCAGCGCAAAAGCCGGGCTTGAGGCGCAAGCCTGCATATTGCTGGTTGTCGAGCCGAGCAGCGTGGAATTGATGTAGTTGTAACGCAGGGCTCCCGACTGGCCTGCTACCATATCGGCGGGATTGATCAGATAGGCTGTCTCCAGCGTCATCATGTTGACGCCGGCTGCCTTGATCGGGCTGCATTGGCTTGGATCGAGACCTTCAAGATCCATGACACTATTGCTTACGGGATCGGGAATGGCATTCGGACTGAAAGGGACGAAGGTCGGGCTGATGATCCAGGTGGAAGGCGATTGATTGTCGGTGCTGTTGCTGATCGCGTCTGTGGCCAGAATGGCGAAAACCTGTGGTGAGGCGGCGCTGCTGCCATTGCCTGCTACCGGGTCACCGGAACTGATCTTTTCTTGCAGTTGTTGCAGTGCCGTTGCCGCATTGGTGCCCGCATCGTAGCCCTGCAGCGTCATGCCGTTGGCAGCAGTGATGACATCGCCAATGTTGGACGTGATGTCCTGCAGCGTCGTGAAGCCGGTCGCAAAGGAATAAAGTCCCATGCGAATAACCAGCGGGCCGGTAGAATTCAGGCTTTGAGCGCTGTTGGCAATTTGCAGCACGGCATTCTTGACGATATCAAAACGCAATGTCGCGCCAGCATTATGGGCTACAGTATCGGTGCCAACCGCATGGCAGGCCACAGAACAAGTGCCGCTACCGCCATCCATGCCGGAGGTTGAATCCATCAGGTTGATATCGTTTGTCGTCGCGCCAATGCCCATGGACGCGGACGCATCGACAAGTACATAAATATCAATGTAGCGCGGTGCCGCTCCGGCTGCCTGGGAGGTAGCTGCGGCCTTGATATGAACGGGCAGCGATGCAAAGCCAAGCAAGGCGCCGAAGGGCAGGGAATATTGCGCGGTCGTCGTAAGGCTGGCCGTGTACACACCCGATGCTTCCGTCACGCTGATAACGGGCGGTGCCACAACCGTACCGGAAGGCATGGTGCCGCCTTTGAACATATTCTGGGCGATGGTGGTGCTGGCGGCTATTTGCGTTGCGGTAGAGGCGCCAGCTTGCATGGCGTTTCGCGAAACGGCGGCGAGCACGGCGGAATCTGCATCGCCGATAAGCTCGGAGCGGGCGGCGACCATTCCAGCAAAGGAAATTGCCACCCCGAACATCAACGCCGCAGCAGTGCCAAACACGGCGAAGAGAATGGCAAAATTGCCGCCTTCGTGATGCAAAAAGCTCTCACGCGAGCGCCGGTGGGTTAAATCAACCCTAAAAAATGCACAAAAAGGCCTGTTTAGCATTGCAATCGCAGCCCGCTTTCGCGTTTCAGTTGTAAGACCGCACCCTTTTTTCGATTGGAGGGGTATGCCAGCGCTTCAAATGTAAATTTTGTGAAAAGCCGTTCTGCCGGTAAGCGGCAAATCGCGCTAAACAACACTGAGGCACAGGCTTTCTGTAAGACAGAGTGAATCAATCATGAAAATGAGCTCCAACATGCCTGGCGCAGCAACAATGGATTGTGCCGACGTTGCGCCGGGTGCCGGCCTTTTGGCCAGCGAAGCCGCCTTGCAGGCAGCCAGTCCCGCTTCGCTGGACGAGATCGTGCTGGCAGCGCCCGCCACGACACTGGAGCGCCAGCACCTGCTGGCGCTGGCGCTGCGGGCGCTGAAGCCTGGCGGCGCGCTGAAAGTGTCCGCGAACCGCAATCGCGGTGGCCTGCGCCTGCGCCGGGAGCTGGAAGGATTCGGCTGCAAGGTCGATGAGCACTCTGGCCATCATGCGCGCATGTGCCATGCGGTGCGCCCTGAGACAGTCATCGGGCTTGATGAGGCGATCAGGGCAGGTGCCTTGCGCTTTGACGATGCGCTCGGCCTCTGGACGCAGCCGGGCCTGTTCGCCTGGGACAGAATCGATGCTGGCACGGCTCTGCTTGTCGCGCACCTGCCTGCGCTGGCGGGGCAGGGTGCGGATTTTGGCTGCGGGCTTGGCGTCCTGGCGCGCGATGTTTTGCAACGGCCTGCCGTCACGCATCTTTGGCTGATCGACAATGACGCACGGGCACTGGCGGCAGCGCGGCGCAACATCGTTGATTCCCGTGCCGCATTTGTCCATGCCGACGTTGCCACCCATCGCTTTGCCGCGCCGCTCGATTTTGTCGTCGCCAATCCGCCGTTTCATGCGCAGGGCCAGGAAAGCCGGGCGCTGGGCATCGCCTTCATCGCGGCTGCGGCCCGTGGATTGCGCAAGGGCGGGCAATTCTGGTGCGTCGCCAACCGGCATCTGCCTTATGAGGCGACGCTGGCCGCGAGCTTTGGCAAATTCACGGAAATTGCCGCAAAGGATGGCTTCAAAATCATGACGGCAACGAAATGAACTCCAAAAGCCCAGTCCTGCGGCTCGACAAGCTGCTCGCCCACATGGGCTATGGCTCGCGCCGCGACATTGCGCGCCTTGTCGAGCTTGGTGCGATCACACTGGATGGTGTCGATGTAACTGCCGCCGACATCAAGGTGCGGCCTGGCCCGGACTTGCAAAACGGACTGGAAGTCGATGGGGAGCGGCTTGATCCGCTGCCGGGCATGGTCTTGATGTTGAACAAGCCGCCTGGCGTCACCTGTTCCCACAAGGAGGCTGGTCCACTGGTGCTGTCGCTGCTGCCCGAGCGCTGGCGGCACCGCGATCCGGCGCTTTCAACGGATGGGCGGCTCGACACGGACACCTCCGGCCTGCTGCTGCTCACCGATGACGGCATCTTGCTGCATCGCATTATTTCGCCAAAGGCGGGCATTGGCAAAACCTACCATGTCACTTTGGCGCGCCCGCTGGAGGGCAGCGAGGCCGCGGTGTTTGCGGCGGGAGGGCTGATGCTGGAGAGCGAGACAGTTCCGCTGAAGCCAGCCGCCTTCGTGGCCGACGGCCCCCGCAGCGGCGATCTGACGCTTTATGAAGGCCGCTACCATCAGGCGCGGCGCATGTTTGCGGCGCTCGGCAACCATGTCACGGCCCTGCATCGCCACCGCATCGGTGGTTTGGTCCTGCCGGCCTCACTGGCGGCAGGCCAATGGCAGTTGCTGCAGGCCGACGACG
>DAICZI010000005.1 GCA_027311205.1 Beijerinckiaceae bacterium
CCGGTCTGGCTCCTGGCCAGCCGGAGAACCCTGATCATGTGCCCGCGAGGAAATGCGTCGGATTGACCGGCACCGTGCCCTTGCGCAGCTCGAAATGCAGTTGCGGGGATGAAACATCACCGGTTTGCCCGGAATGGGCGATCACTTCGCCACGTGACACGCTCTGGCCACGTTTCACGTTGAGCGCACCATTATCGGCATAGGCCGAAACGAAACCATTGGGATGCCGGATCAGCACCAGATTGCCGTACCCCTTGAGCTGGCTCCCGGCATAGGCCACCACCCCGCCATCAATGGCGCGTACCGGCGTGCCATTGGGTACTGAAATGTTGATGCCATCATTCACCCCCGGCTGGAAGCCGCGAATGATTCGGCCCCGCACCGGCCAGCTCATGGCGATGCTGCCGGTGGGCGTCTTGGTGTCGATCCGCTGGCCGGCCGGAGTCGTAGCTGGTGCGGCGGCGGGCTTGGCCATGGCCAGCTTCCGGGTAGCGGCATGGGCAGCCTCGTCCTTGTCAGCTTGCAGCGGCTTGGCCTTGGCAAGTTTAGCTTGATATTGCCGGGTGCCTTCCAGGGCTTTCGCCTGCCTGGCATCAGCGAGCTTTTTGGCGTGCAGCTCAGCCTCGTGCTTTTGCAACAGGGCCAGCTTTTTCTGCTCGGCCATCACTTTGGCATTTCTCGCGTCGGCCAGCTCTTTGGCTTTTTTGGCATTGGCGACCGCTTTGGCGCTTTTGGCAAGTGCCAGCCGCGACGGTGCATGCCCTTTTTGGGCTTGCTGGGCCATGCGGGCGTCGGCAAGAGCTTTCTGCGCAGCCGCCGCTTCGGCCTTGTATTTCTTGATCTCCGCCAGATCATGCATCCGGGTCAGCGCCAAGGCACCGGCGCCGACACCAACCGCACCGACGCCCGCCATCGCAGCCATCGGAAGGTGCGGTGTGTGCGCCGCCTGCTGGTTCAGCGAGCGGGGTGCCAGATTGTCACGTGACCAGGTGACGCCACCGGCTTTTTGCGACGCCAGGGGCAGACGCAGGCCCTGGGCAGGATGGGCTTCACGCCGCAGCATGGCCATGTGCTGGACGGGCGCGTGGTAGGCCGGCGCACTCAAGCCTGCATGTTGCTGCTGATAAGGGATGATCAACCGCGTTCCGGGCTGAATCTGGGCGGCGCTGGTGAAGCCATTGGCGCGCAGTAGCGTGGCTTCAGGCAGATTGTAGCGGCGCGCCAGCACACTGGCGCTGTCACCGCTCCCGGCCACCACCGCAATGCCCGCTGCACCGGCATAACCTGCCAAAGGCACTTTGGGGGCCATGGACGCGATGGCGTGAGCTGGCGCGCTGGTATAGGGCGCTGCATAGGCGGCCGCCTGCGGGGGCGCGAGCTGATGCGAGATGATCGGCCGCGCATAATGAATCGCTGCATGGTGGATCGGCGCGTAATGGGGCTTGACCCGGCGCACGATGCTGCCAGTCGCCATATGATCCGAACCGAAGGGGTTGCTGAAGGGATTGGAGAGACGGTCAGAATCGGCGCAACCGGCCAATAACCCTGCCGCCGCACCTACGAGAGCGAGCCGCGAGACCCGGCGCAGGCAAGACAAACGATAAACTGAAATCATGACGCGACCCACTGCTACGCTACCAACAAGGCCAGTCGTAAACCATGAGAGTTAAAGGAGCGTTTAGGGTGAATCGATTTTCATCACTTTGCGTGAACCGATTTTTACAGTTCCGCCGACCTTCCCGGCGTCAACGGACGCAGGTTGCAAGCACATATGTCGGTTTCGATGGGCAGGCCCGCGCTATTGCGCGTCAACGCGACCAACCGCTGCCACGGCTGCAACCCGTGGCTGGCGATATTACGGGCCAGCATCATGCGCCCGCTTTGCTTCAGCAACGGCAGAAACACCGAGGGCAGCCCCTCGACAACGGCGTGAATAATAATGCGGTCGAAGGAACCGGTCGCGCCCGGCAAAGCGAGGCCATCGGCCCAGTGCACTTCGGCATTGTTGACACCCAGATGCGCCAGCCTCGCCTGGGCACCTAGCGTCAGGCTCTGGTAGCGCTCGATCGAGACGACATGCCCGGCAAGCCGCGCCAGAATTGCGGTGACATAGCCCGAGCCGGTGCCGATTTCGAGCACGCGCTCGCGGCCTGTCAACTCCAGCGCCTCGGCCATGCGCGCTGCCAGCCAGGGTGCTGGCATGGTCTGGCCGCAACTGATCGGGATCGCCAGATCGCGGTTGGCGAGGTCACGATAATGATGCGGCACAAAATGGTGCCGCGCCACGCTCTCCATCGCCCGCAGAACATCGAGATTGCCAATGCCGCGCGCCCGCAGGTTCAGCACAAACTGCGCGGTCGCCTAGCGTTAGGTATCCTCGCTGTTATCCTTCACCCGCTCCGTCCCTGGCTGATCCCACCTCAGTCAAACAGAGTTGCAAATTGTGTCAAGGTCGCATCGTCGGTCATGTTGATGCGCAGTGGCGTGATCGCGACCTGATTGGCCACGAGGGCCGCCAGATCCGTGCCCAGTCCCGGCGAATAAGTGGGCTTGGCAAAGGCCAGCCAAAAATACGGCAATTGCCGCCCATCGCGCCGTTCCTCGACGCGCAGCAGATTGGTGTCGCGCGGCCCCTGCGCGCAGACCACGGTGCCAGCCCCATCTTCCGGCGCGCAATCGGGAAAATTCAGGTTGAACAGGATTTCGTGCGGAAACCCCGTGGCCACCAGCTTGCGGATCAGCGCCGGGGCCAGCGCCTCGGCGCAATCCCAGCGAATCTTGTCTCGCCCTTTTGGCCCATAGGCCTGCGAAAGGGCAATCGAGGGAATGCCAAGAATGGTGCCTTCAATCGCCCCGGCGATGGTGCCTGAATAGGTGACATCCTCGGCGACATTCTGGCCGCTGTTGATGCCCGACAGGATCAAGTCCGGCGGGTTGTCCTTCATGATGTGCCGCACACCCATGATCACGCAATCGGTCGGCGTGCCCTTGACGGCATAATGATGCGGCGAGATCTGCCGCAGCCGCAGCGGATCATTCAGCGAGAAGGAGTGCGACACGCCAGATTGATCGATGGCGGGCGCAACAATGGTGACATCATCGGAAATCTTCCGCGCCACCCGCTCCAGCGCCTCGAGCCCGGCCGCGTGGATGCCATCATCATTGGTGAGTAATATCCGCATGTGCCCTGCCCGCCTTTGTCAGCCGATGCGCTTGAGGCCGCCCATATAGGGCAGCAGCGCCTCCGGCACCGTGATGGTGCCATCCTCGTTCTGGTAATTCTCCATCACTGCGACCAATGTGCGACCAACCGCGAGGCCAGAACCGTTCAGGGTGTGGACAAAGCGCGTTTGCCTGGCATCGGCCATTTTGCAGCGGGCATTCATGCGCCGGGCCTGAAAATCACCGCAGACCGAGCAGGAGGAAATCTCGCGATAGCGCCCCTGCCCCGGCAGCCAGACCTCGATGTCATGGGTCTTTTGCGAGGCAAAGCCCATATCGCCGGTGCACAGCAGCATGGTGCGGAACGGCAGGCCGAGCTTTTTTAGCACATTTTCGGCGCAGACAGTCAGCCGCTCGTGCTCGGCTGACGAGGCTTCCGGCGTGGTGATCGACACAAGCTCGACCTTGTTGAACTGGTGCTGGCGAATCATGCCGCGCGTATCACGCCCCGCTGACCCGGCTTCCGCCCGGAAACAGGCGGTCAAAGCGGTGACGCGCAACGGCAGGCTCGCCTCATCGAGAATCTGTTCGCGCACCAGATTGGTCAGCGGCACTTCTGCGGTGGGAATGAGCCAGAATTCATCACCGGCCCGAAACTGATCCTCGCGAAACTTCGGCAGTTGCGCGGTGCCGAACATCGCCTCATCGCGCACCAGCAAAGGCGGATTGACTTCAGTATAGCCATGTTCCGCTGTGTGCAGATCAACCATGAACTGCCCGAGCGCCCGCTCGAGCCGCGCCAGCGCGCCCTTCAGCACCACAAAGCGCGCGCCGGACATGCGGCTCGCTGCTTCAAAATCCATCATGCCGAGCGCTTCGCCGAGCGCGAAATGCTCTTTGGGCTCAAACGCGAAGGTGGGCACGTCGCCATGCGCACGGATTTGCACATTGTCGTGCTCATCCTTGCCATACGGCACATCATCCAGCGGCAGATTGGGAATTTCGGCGAGCCGCGTCTGCAAAGCGCCCTGCGCCTGACGCTCGGCCTCTTCCCACCCCGACATGGAAGATTTCAGCGTTGCCACTTCGCCCTTCAGCGCCCCGGCACGATAAGCGTCCTTGGCAGCCATCGCCTGACCGATTTCCTTCGAGGCCGTGTTGCGGCGCTCCTGCGCGCGTTGCAACGTGGCAATCGCCTCGCGCCGCGCGCCATCAAGGCCGAGCAGTTCCTGCGCCAGGGGCGGCAGGCCGCGCCTTTCCATCCCACGGTCAAAAGCTGCGGGGTCTTCGGCAATCAGGCGAATATCGTGCATGGGACAGGCGCGGCTCTGGAGGAGAATGAAACGAGCCGCTCAACCCTCATCGTCGCGAACGGCCACATCCTTCCCGCGCTGCTTTTCAATGTAAAGCACGGACAGGATGGACAGGCCGTAAAGCATCAGGCCGGGAACAACAAGCGTCGCCATGCTGAAAAGATCAGGCGGGGTCAGCACCGCTGCCACCGCGACAATGATCACCACCGCATAGCGCCATTGCCTGATCAGGAAGGCCGATGTCACCACGCCGATGTTGCCGAGCAGGGTCAGCACCACCGGCATTTGAAAGGTGATGCCAAAGGCAAAAATCAGCGTCATCACCAGCGACAGATACTCGCTGACGCGCGGCAGCATCTCGATTTGCGGCTGGCCCGGTTGTTTGGCGACCTGCATGCTGATGAAAAACCGCAGCAGGTTCGGCATCACCACATAATAGACCAGTAGAGCCCCCAACGCGAAAAACACCGGCGTGGCAAAGAGATAGGGCGCAAACGCCGCCTTCTCGCGCTTGTAGAGGCCGGGCGCGACGAATTTATAGATCTGCGTAAACACCACAGGCAGCGAGAAAAACGCCGCCGTGAACAGCGCCACCCGCATTTCGGTGAAAAAATATTCCTGCGGCGCTGTATAGATCAGCCGCGCATCGGGGCCAGCCACCGCGCCATAAGGCTCGACCAGAATCCCGTAAATGTCCTTTGACAGCATGAAGAACACGACGAACAGCACCATGAACGTCGCCAGCGACCAGATCAACCGGGTGCGCAGTTCATAGAGGTGATCCATCAACGGCGCGCGCGAGGCTTCAATATCGGTCTCGGTCATTCTGCGGCCCTGTCAACTTGCGCCGCGTCCGGCGCGGCAACGACGGGCTGTTCATCCACGGCACGTGCGGTTTTGCGCGGTGTGCGCGCAGGCTTTCGGGTGGTTTTGGGCTTGATTGTTGTGGGAGCTTCGGCACGCGCCTCACCGGATTCAGGTTTCGGCTTGGCCTGACGGGGCTTGCGCTTTTTGGCAGGATCAAGCGCCATCACTTCGGGCGCGGCCAGCAGCGCATCAGGCGCGATCACCGGCGGCGGGGCATCAAAATCAAACTTGGCTGGGTCAGCAAATTCGGTGAATTCACGCTTGACGCTGTCAATGTCGGCCTCTTCCAAAGCCTCGGTGATCTGGCGGCGGAAATCACTGGCAAGACGCTGCAACTTGCCGTAGCCCTGGCCAAGCTGGCGCAGGACGCGCGGCAAATCCTTGGGCGGGATGAAGATCAGCGCCAAAACGCCAACCACCAGCAGCTTGGTGAAATCAAAGTCAAACATCAAACACGATTCCGCACCCGATCATCCGCAAAAGCAACCCGGACACACGCCCCAAGCCTGACACGCTCAAGCCTGACACGCCGCTGGGCCACATCAGCCAACTTTACTGGTGTCGGAAGCTTTGTCGACTGTCGCCCCGGCCTTGGCATCCAGCGTTTTTGCGGCATCGGCAGCAGGCGCAGGTGCGTCCTCAGCCATGCCCGACTTGAAAGCTTTCATGCCCTTGGCGACATCGCCCATCATGTCAGAAAAGCTGAATTTCCTGCCGAACAGCACATAGACGATGGCGGCAAGCGCAATCAGGTGCCAGATGCTCAGTCCACCCATAAGTGCAACCCTTTTCAAGACGTGTGCGCCCCGCAACGAGGCGACCCAGTAAAGCCGTCATACGCTCGCAATAGGGTAATTTCAAGGATTACCGGCGCGCCACGCCCGCAGGTGCGAACGCCCTGCCCTCAGGGCGCCTCATCGCTGGAATCAAGCGGTTCCTCATCAGGCTGCAGGGCCTCATCGTCCTGCGGAACGGCTTGGAGGAGATGGCCGGGCAATTTGCCCTCATAAAGCCCAGCAGCTTTCAAATCCTCAAGGCCGGGCAGGTCATCAATCCGCTCCAGCCCGAAATGCACCAGAAACTGCGATGTCGTGCCGTAGGTCACCGGTCGGCCAGGACTGCGGCGGCGGCCGCGCAACCTGATGAACCCTGCCTCCAGCAACACATCCAGCGTGCCTTTCGACAAAGCGACGCCGCGAATATGCTCGATTTCCGCACGGGTCACCGGCTGGTGATAAGCGATGATCGACAGGATTTCGAGCGCGGCGCGCGACAGACGCCGGGGTTCCACCCGCTCCGGCCCGAGATGAGCCGCCAGTTCCGGCGCGGTCTGGAAAAAATAGCTGTTGTCCGCTCGCGCCAGCCGGATGCCGCGCCCGGCATAGGCGCTGGCAATGGCCGCCACGACGGCATTGACATCAATCTGGGGCGGCAGGCGCGCCGCCAGGGCGCTGGCCTCGACCGGCGCACCAGCAGCAAACAGCACCGCTTCACAAAGCCGCATGGCGTGCGCAAAACTCTCGGACGTGGCGGCGGCGTCCTCGCGCTCAAAATCACCCACTTGCAGCGCGCTGGTCATGGCTCGACCCCCGTCAGCCTGGGGCGAGCGCGCAGATAGAGCGGCGCGAAGGCGTGCTCCTGGCGCAAGCCAATCCGCCCCTCCCGCACCATCTCAAGACTCACCGCAAACGTGCTGGCCTTCACCGTGCGTCGCAAGGGCTCCGACAGGCTGAAGTCTTTCAGAAACCCGTCAAACGCGCTCCAATCGACCGCTTTGCCGACGATGCCCTCCAGCACTTCACGGGCTTGCGCAATCGACCAGACCTGCCGCTCCAGCAGCGTCACCCGGCTTTGCGTGGATTTTTGCCGCAGCGAGGCATAGGCGCTGAGCAGATCATAAAGCGTCGCCGTCTTGGCGGCCCTGGGCAGGTTCACCGCCCCTTGAACCTCGCCGCGCAGGAAGAACGCGCGTCCCAGTTCCGGGCGCTGGCCCAGTTGCGCGGCAACCTGCCGAATGGAATCCAACTGCCGCAACCTTTGCGCCAATTCCCGCGCCAGCATCGCGGCATCGGGCTCGTCGCCGCGCGGCGGTGCCGGCAGCAGCAACCGCGATTTGAGATAGGCCATCCATGCGGCCATCACCAGATAATCAGCGGCCAGTTCCAGCCGCAACCCGCGCGCCGCCTCAATGAAACCAAGATATTGCTCAGCCAGGGCCAGAATGGAGATTTTGGCGAGATCAACTTTCTGACGCCGGGCCAGTTCCAGCAGCAGGTCAAGTGGTCCCTCAAAGCCGTCGAGATCAACGCGGAACGCGGCCTCGCCCACAGCCGTCACCGGCTCGGCCTGGATCATTTCGCCGCCTGGTTCCAAATCCACCATCAACTGCTTCCACACGCCTTTATCAAGCGGCAGCATGCGGCCTTGACGAGGCTTTCGCAAGGATTTCGTCAAACAACGCGGTGGATTCCACAGGATCAAACGGCAACGGCGTGACAATTTGCGCCAGCGCCGCCTCCGCCCGCTCCCGCGCCCGGCCTTTGAGCCAGGGCGTGGCGGCGGCAACCGCCGTCATTTCGTCGGCATTGCCATTGCAATGCAGCGCCATATCAAGCCCGGCGGCAAACATGGCGGTTGTGCGGTCCGCAAAGCTCCCCGACAGTGCCTTCATGGAGAGATCATCGCTCATCAGCAGCCCGTCAAAACCAATTTCGCCGCGAATGATGTTCTCGACTACCAGCGGCGATAGCGTCGCCGGGCGCTGGTCATCAAGACTCGTGTAAACAATATGCGCCGTCATCGCCAAGGGTAACATGCGGCAGGCGGCAAAGGCCGCAAAATCGCTGGCGCTGAGAGCGGCATGGCTCGCCGTAACCTCCGGCAATGCCAGATGCGAATCAGCTTCGGCGCGACCATGGCCGGGCATGTGTTTCATCACCGGCCGCACGCCCTGATCCATCAGGCCGCGCGCCGCAGCCAGCCCGCGCCGCGCCACGGTCGCTGCATCAAACCCATAGGCGCGATCACCGATCACCGCGTCCGCACCCTTAACCGGCACATCCAGCACCGGCAAACAATCAATGTTGATGCCGACCTGCCGCAATTCGCTGGCCATCAGGCGGCTGTTGAGCCGGATCAGGTCATCGCCATCAAGCCCGGCAGCGCTGGCCAGCGCCGGTAGTTGCCCGGCAGCAGGTGCAGCCCGCCAATGAGGCGGCCGCAGCCGTTGCACCCGCCCGCCTTCCTGATCGACCAGCACCGGTGCCGCTTCGCGCCCGACGATCTCGCGAAACCGGGCGGTCAGGCGCGCCACCTGGGCCGGAGTATCGACATTGCGGCGAAACAGGATCAAGCCCCACGGGCGAACCTCGCGCAGCAAGGCGATTTCTTCGTCGGAGAACTCAAGCCCCGAGCAACCGCAGATCAGCGCGCGAATGTCCAATCTCGTCCCCTTTGCCGCAGCTTCACTCGCCACTGATCCAGCACGATCCGCCCTTGCCCCTGATAGCCTTGCAAATCGACAGGGCCGCAGCACTGCTGACATGGTCCACACGAACCCGGAAGACATCATGGCCATTGAGGCTGACGCGATGATAGCCCAGATGATGCCCCTGCAAAACCGAGCCATAGCGCGCCGAAAGGCGGTTCATCATGGATTTGGCCCCAGCTTCAGTGCCGGGAGCGGCGAGCTGGATCGCGAAGAAACCCTTGCCAGCGCCCTTCGTTGACGCGAGGCTGGCGACGCGCTGCGGCTTGGCTTTGGCATTGTCGCTCACGCGGCCGCGCGTCGGCACAAGCTGGAGTGGGGCGTTGGGCTGTTGCGCAACAGCGACACGGCGCAAGGGCGGCTTGGGCTTCATCACCGGCTTGATGGCCTGCACGATTTTGGGTTTGACCACACGATGCTCAGGCAGCTTGGCTGCAACATGATGCGCCGCAGCGTTCGGAGTTGTTGCGGCCGCGGCAGCCCCTGCACCCTGGGCGCCAAGGGAGAAATTCGGATTGACGACCACCGTATGCACTTTATGCACATCGGCATTGGTAGGCGCTGGGCTGTTGCTGCCAGCCTGCGACGCCTGGCTGGGCGCTGTTTGCGCCCCTGGCGTCACCGCACCTTGCGGATTTGGCGCTGACCCGGCGTCGGGGGATGGCGGGGGCGCCACGGCGGACGTCACCGGCTGGCCGACAGGCGCCGGGGCCGTTGCCGTAGATTTCGGCAAAGCGTTGAGATCGTCCGGCTGCTCCTGATTGGCTACAACCTGATCCTTGGCCAGATTGGCTGCATCGGCGACCTTCTGTTTTCCCGTATCAAGAATATCGGTGTTCTGGTTGGCAATGACCACGCCCTCAGGCTTGGCAGGCACAACGCGCACCGGCGTAGTATCGGCCTTGATCAAGGGCGCTTCGCCGGATTGAGCGTTAGCTCCAGAATGACGGATGGCAAAGGAGGCACCAAGCATCACCAGACCAACTGCGAAAATCACCCCCATGGCGACCATCCCTTTGGGGCGCTGCGTGCCTTGTACGGGTGGTTGCGCAGTGTCATAGACACTGGGACGCCCTCCCTGGAAATGATCGGCTGCGGCATCTGGACGCTCATCCCAGGTGCCATCATCGGCCTGAGCGGGCTGCGCCCCTATGCCCGCGGCGGCAAATGCATCCTCAAATCCACGCAAGTGAAAATCGGTGTCAGGTACATGCGCCTGCGCATTGTCAGGTTGCGCATGTTCGACCTCCGGGGACTCAAGGGTCCGTCCTTCGGCCAGCGCCTGGCGCATGGCGTCATGATGCGCATGCAAAGCCCGCAATTGCTCGGCAAAATTCTGCTGCAAATTGGGCACTTTGGGCGGCGTGCTGACAGCGGGCTTCACCGTCGGGCGCACCGGCTCGGGCGCACGGGCACCCGCCGAGAACACACCATGCCGACTGGCCTGGCTTTTGCCTTCATCGCCAACCAGTTGCGCCAGCGCCGCCAGAGGATCAACCGCGGGATCAACACTGGCCCCAGCGGGGCCACGCAAGCGCCGCTCAAATTCCTCAAGGTTCACCGCGAAGGTCGCTCGTGTGGACGATTCAACCATAAAACTTGCCTTTCAAATCGGACGATCTGCAGCGCTGACCCGGATCTATAACAATGATCACCATGGGTGATCATCATCATCACACGCCCTTCTAGCCACTTTTCCCGGCCTATTAACGCATTTCGTCGGGCGCGCTGACACCGAGCAGCGACAACCCCACTTGCAGAACTGCGGCCACACCCGCAACAAGCGCCAGGCGGGCCAGGGTCAACTCTCTATTTTCTTCATTAACAAAGCGTAATTGCGGCATATCTTTGCCCGCATTCCAGTGGCTGTGCAGCGCGCTCGCCAGATCATGCAGATAAAACGCCACCCGATGCGGTTCATGCGCCCGCGCAGCCTGCTCGATCAGCCGCGCAAACTGCGCCAAAAGCCGCAGGATTTCAAGTTCCGCCGGGTGATCGAGCAAATGCAGCGGGCCACGGCCCAGCGCCGGGGTTGCCACATCCAATTCTGGAAACAGCCGCTCGGCCTGCCGCAAAACTGATTTGGCCCTGGCATGAGCATATTGCACATAAAAGACCGGATTTTCGCGTGATTTCTCAATCACTTTCGCAAGATCAAATTCCAGCGGCGCATCGTTTTTGCGAAACAGCATCATGAAGCGCACGGCATCAACGCCCACTTCATCCACCACTTCACGCAGAGTCACGAACTCTCCGGAGCGCTTTGACATTTTCACTGGTTCGCCCATGCGCATCAGCTTGACCAGCTGGCAAAGCTTGACATCGAGCTCGGCCTTGCCATCCGACAACGCCGCCACCGCCGCTTTCATGCGCTTGACATAGCCACCGTGATCGGCACCCCAAATGTCAATCATCGTGGCAAAGCCGCGTTTGACCTTGTCGGCGTGGTAGGCAATGTCGCTGGCAAAATAGGTGTAGCTGCCGTCAGATTTCATCAACGCGCGATCGACATCATCGCCAAATTGCGTCGAGCGGAACAGCGTCTGCTCGCGGTCTTCCCAATCGTCGGGCAGCGCGCCTTTGGGTGGCGGCAGGGTACCCTGATAAATCAGCCCCCGCGCCCGCAGGCCCTCGATGGCGGCGTGCACCTGATCCTCGCCCGATGCGGAACGGGTCAGCGAGGCCTCGGAGAAAAACACCGCATGGCGGATGTTGAGCGCCGCCAGATCCTCGCGAATGAGTTCCATCATGGCCGCGATAGCCACCGAGCGCACCAGCGGCAGCCATTGCGCTTCCGGCATGGCGGCAAGCCCGTCGCCATATTCGACGGCAAGTCTGGCCCCAATGTCTTTGAGATAAGCGCCCGGATAGAGCCCCTCGGGAATATCGCCGATGGCTTCGCCCCGCGCTTCGCGATAGCGAAGGAAGGCGGAGCGCGCCAGCACATCCACCTGCGCGCCGGCATCATTGATATAATACTCGCGCGTGACTTTCGCGCCGGCAAATTCCAGCAAGGCGGCCAAAGCATCGCCAAACACCGCGCCGCGCCCGTGGCCGACATGCATCGGCCCGGTTGGATTGGCCGAGACATATTCAATATTGATCGCATTTCCCAGGGCAGCCGGGCGGCCGAACTGTGCCGGATCAGCCAGACAGGCCCGCAAGACCGCCATCAGCGCTTCCGGCTTGAGGCGGATGTTGATGAAACCCGGCCCGGCGACCTCGGCTTCCGCCACCAGCGGGTGCGTGGCGAGGCCATAAGCCACCTCTGTCGCAAATTGCCGCGGATTGGCAAAGCTGGAACCCAGATCCCTTGCGTAAACCATGGCGATATTCGTGGCGATTTCGCCATGGCTGGCATCGCGAGGCGGCTCGACGCTGAAGCGGTCAGGCGCAAGCTCAGGCGCGAGACGACCCGCCTTTTGCAGGGCGATAAACTGCGCACGCAGCGCTGCGGTAATTTCATCAAACACATTCATGCGCGGGAAAGTCCAGACATTGACAGATAAGCAGACGGGGCAGCACAGGAGACTTGCCGCGTTCGCTAGCGGATTTGATGGCCAGGGTCAAAATCGCAAAGGCCGCTTTGCAGCCTTGAAGCGAATATGGCATGATACATTTTATATCTGCACCGCTTTAACACGTCTGGCGGGTGCACCCGCAGCCTGGATTGATGCCGCGCAAGACGCGCCATCAAGGAGATGAGATACAATGACATTGTCACGGATTTCGCGCAGCGCTCTGGCTGTCCTGGCGCTTTGCTTCACGTCATGTCTGGCCAGCAGCCCAGGGGCCCGCGCCGCCAGCGCCGATTCGCCCCAGTTTTCACCTGCCCAGAGCGCGGCCATTGGCGACATCGTGAAATCCTACCTGATCAGCCACCCCGAAGTGATCGCGCAAGCTGAAAAGGCGCTGCAGGCCAAGCGCAAGGCCGATGCGGCCAAGGCAATAACGGCGGCGATCAGCGCCAACCATCAAGTGATCATCGACTCGCCCCACCAGTCGATCATGGGAAACCCGAAAGGCAAGGTGATCCTCGCCGAGTTTTTTGATTACAACTGCCCGTATTGCAAGCTCAGCGAGCCAGCCCTCGAAAAGCTGGCTGCCGCCAACCCCGATCTGAAAATCGTCCTGAAGGATTTTCCGGTGCTCGGGCCAGGTTCAGTCGAGGCAGCACGGGTTGCCGGTGCGGTGCGTGCGCAACTGTCGCCAGCCAAATTTGAGGCTTTCCACACAGCTTTGCTCGGCAAGAAAGTTCATGTCGGCCTGTCGGAAGCGCTTGAAGTTGCCAGGCAGGAGGGCGCGAATATCACCAAAGTCAAGGCTGACATGAATTCGGCGGACGTGAAGGTCGGCATCAGCGAGGTCATGGATGTTGCTGACAAGCTCAATCTCAGCGGCACGCCCACCTTTGTGCTGGGCGACGACATTATCGTCGGTGCGGTCGGGTTTGACGAATTGCAGGCCAAAATCAGCAATATGGAAAAATGCGGCAAAGTCGCCTGTTCGTAACCTCGCCATCAAGCCTTCCCAAGCGCCGCGCTACGCTTTAGTAGGATAGGGGCTTGCTTCTCGAAGCCTTGCATCAAGCGCAGATGTTTCTGCGCCTGTTTCAAGGGTTGCGGGGCGCGCGTAGGGCCCCGGCCCTCAAGACCGAAGACCTATCTGCAAGACCGGCGACCAATCTGGATGAGTTTCAACATGGATGACACGTCAGCGCGAGAGGACCGCAAGGCGAAAACGGCGCGGCCACCGACGGCCGCACCAGCCGCTGAAGGCATTGACACCGACCTCGTGGCACGCCTGGCCCAATTGCTTCAGGACACCGACCTTTCCGAAATCGAAGTGGAAAAAGGTGGCTTGCGCATCCGTCTGGCTCGCCACGGTGCCGGGCCCGTGATGGCGCAAATGGCCGCTGCGCCCCTCGCCATGCCGGTGATGCACGCCATGCCGGCCGGCAAGGCCCCCCCGGCGTCTGGCAGCCGCGAAGCGGCGGTTGAAGCTGGCGAGCCTGTCCCCGCCCCCATGGTAGGCACCGCCTACCTGCGCGCCAGCCCCGAAGCCAAGCCGTTCATTGAAGTGGGTGCCAAAGTTGCTGCAGGAGACCGTATTCTGATGATTGAGGCGATGAAGCCCTTCAATGATATTCTCGCACCGCGCGCCGGAACGATCACCGCCATTCTGGTCAGCGACGGCCAGCCGGTCGAATATGGCCAGCCTTTGATGATCATCGAATGACTCCTGCCGCCATAAAGCAGCACCCCCATGTTTGACAAAATACTTATAGCCAATCGCGGCGAGATCGCTCTGCGTATTCTGCGTGCAGCGCGTGAACTGGGCATTGCCACAGTCGCCGTCCACTCCACCGCCGATGCCGAAGCCATGCATGTCAAGCTGGCGGACGAGAGCGTGTGCATCGGGCCGCCCGCTGCGCGAGATTCTTATCTCAACATTCCCGCTTTGCTCGCTGCCTGCGAAATCACCGGGGCGGATGCCATCCATCCAGGTTATGGGTTCTTGTCGGAAAATGCTGGTTTTGCCGATATTCTGGCGGAACATGGCATAGGCTTCATCGGCCCCAAGGCCGAGCATATCCGCATCATGGGCGACAAGATCGAGGCCAAGCGCACCGCAAAGGCGCTCGGCATTCCCTGTGTGCCGGGCTCGGAAGGGGCGATCACGGAAGATGCCGAGGCTCTGCGCGTCGCAGAAGGCATTGGCTATCCGGTTCTGGTCAAGGCCGCCTCAGGGGGCGGCGGGCGCGGCATGAAAGTCGCGAACTCGCCGGGCGAACTTTCCGATGCGCTCGCCACCGCCCGCACCGAGGCCAAAGCTGCCTTTGGCGATGATGCAGTCTATCTCGAAAAATATCTCACCCGACCGCGCCATATCGAAATCCAGATTCTGGGCGATGGCCAGGGCAAGGCCATTCATCTGGGTGAACGCGATTGCTCATTGCAGCGCCGCCACCAGAAAGTCCTGGAAGAAAGCCCCTCGCCGGCGCTCAATGACACCCAACGCGAGGAGATCGGCGAAATCTGCGCTGCGGCCATGCGCAAGCTCGGCTATTCCGGCGTGGGCACTATCGAGTTTCTCTATGAGGATGGCGCGTTTTATTTCATCGAGATGAACACTCGCATCCAGGTGGAGCATCCGGTCACCGAAATGGTGACCGGGCTCGATCTGGTCAACGAGCAGATTCTGATCGCCGCAGGCAGCCCGCTGACCATCACCCAGGCCGATGTACATCTGCGCGGCCACGCCATCGAATGCCGCATCAATGCTGAAAATCCAGCGACCTTCCGGCCCTCACCGGGCAAGATTGCCTATTATCACCCGCCGGGGGGGCTCGGCGTGCGGGTCGATTCGGCGGTCTATCAGGGCTACACGATCCCGCCCTATTATGATTCGCTGGTGGGCAAGCTCATCGTCCATGGTCGCAACCGCAATGAGGCTTTGCTGCGCCTGCGCCGGGCTTTGGGCGAATTCATCATCGATGGCATCGACACCACGATCCCGCTGTTTCGCACTTTGGTGCAAAACCCCGATATCCAGAATGGCGATTACGACATTCACTGGCTGGAGCGGTTTCTGGCGGCCGGGGGCATGGGCGGCACGTCATGAGCGAGGAGGGCCGCACCTACCGCCGCCGCACCCAACTGGTGCATGCCGGGCGCGACCCCGCCGCCCAGCATGGCTTCGTCAACACCCCGACCTATCGCGGCTCGACCGTGCTCTCGCCTACCGTCGCGCATCTGAAATCGCGCGAGGGCTATGTCTATGGCACGAATGGCACGCCCACGACCACCGCGCTCGAAACCGCCTGGACTGAACTTTCCGGCGCTGCGGGCACGGTTTTGCTGCCGAGCGGCCTTGCCGCCGTCAGCATTGCGCTGCTGAGCATGGTGAAAGCGGGCGATGACATCCTCGTCACCGATTCGGTCTATCGCCCGACGCGGAATTTCTGCGCCAATGTGCTCGCAAGGCTTGGCGTCACCACGCGCTATTATGATCCGCTGATCGGTGCTGGCATCGCCGAACTGATCCAGCCCAGCACCAGCGTCATTTTCACCGAAGCGCCCGGCTCCCAAAGCTTCGAAATGCAGGACATTCCGGCCATTGCCGCTGCCGCCCATGCGCGCGGCATTTGCCTGATGATGGACAATACCTGGGCAACGCCGCTATTTTTTCCGCCCCACGAGCGCGGCGTTGATCTGGCGATCGAGGCCGGCACCAAATATCTCTCCGGCCATTCCGATTTGCTGCTGGGTCTCGTTTCGGCCAATGCGGAATATTTTCCCAGACTCCGCGCCACATTCGACGCCATGTCGCCCTGCGCCGGGCCGGAAGATGTGTTTTTGGCTCTGCGCGGCCTGCGCACAATGGAATTGCGCCTGCGCGAGGCGGAGCGTCAGGGGCTCGCACTGGCACGCTGGCTCCAGGCCCGGCCGGAGGTGTTGCGCGTGCTCCACCCCGCCTTGCCCGATGATCCGGGCCATGCCATCTGGAAGCGCGATTTTTCCGGGTCTTCGGGCCTGTTCTCGGTGGTGCTGAAGCCGGTGGCGCAGGCGCGCGTCGAGGCCATGCTGGACAGCCTGAAACTGTTTGGCATGGGCTATTCATGGGGCGGTTTTGAAAGCCTCGTGATCCCGTTTGACTGCACGACCTATCGCACCGCCACCACATGGACGCCAGGCGGCCCGACGCTGCGTTTTCAGATTGGGCTGGAGGATATGGCCGATTTGCAGGACGATCTGACCAAGGGTTTTGCACATCTGCGAGGGTAGTGCATGATGGCTTTTGACGCCACCATCGTCACGACGCGCAGGGCGCAGCATCGGGGATGCAACGGCATGGATGGCCGCGTTCTTGTCAATCACAGCAAATTGTAATCCACTGATCCACTTTAATTTCGCCCCTCAAGGTGCTGCATGATCAAGAATTTCTCCGACCACGCCGCCAATGAACGAACCTTTCTGGCTTGGGTGCGCACGGCGATCACCGTGATGGCTTTTTGATTCCTCGTCGAAAAATTCGATTTGTTCCTGTCGCTGGCAGGCCCGAATTTCGTCGGTCGCAAATTGTCGATACCGGGCGAGAAATTCGGCCATATTGCCGGGCTGTCGCTGATCGTCATGGGCACCTTGATGGTCGCGGTCGCGTCATGGCGCTATGTGCACACCGAGCAGGACCTGCGCAGCGATGTCGCCATGGAAC
>DAICZI010000060.1 GCA_027311205.1 Beijerinckiaceae bacterium
GCAGCTTCCGGCTTGAACAGCCCGACGCGCAGATCCTTGGCCTCATAAATGCGCTTGCCGTCGGCCTCAAGCCAGCCATCGGCAATACCCAGCACAAGGCGACCCCTGAACACCCGCTTGATATCGACACCATAGACGACTTCTTTGACACTTGGCAAAACCTGATCGGAAAATTTGACCTCGCCGACACCGAGCGCGCGGCCGCGGCCCGGCAAGTCCAGCCAGCCGAGATAAAAGCCGCAGAGTTGCCAGAGCGCGTCAAGCCCAAGGCAGCCTGGCATCACCGGATCATTCTTGAAATGGCAGCCAAAAAACCAAAGGTCGGGGCGCACATCGAACGCGGCGCGAATATGGCCTTTGCCATGCGCGCCGCCATCTTCGGTCACGCTGGTGATGCGATCAAACATCAGCATCGGCGGCAGCGGCAATTGCGCATTGCCGACGCCAAAAATATCGCCTCGACCGCAGGCAATCAACTCTTCGTAGGTATAGGATGACTGCCGGGCGCTCATCGAAATTCCAAACAAGGGTTCAAGTGCTGCGCACCTTCACGTATTGAAGGGCGAAGTCAATATTCTGCAAGCGGGTTCACCGGTTTTTTCGTCGTTGCGGCATTTTGGCTCGCCCATGCGCCCTTTGCGCGCGCATCAGTTCGGCATCAAGCGCCATGACGCGGGCCTCAGTGAGGCGCAGGGCGCAGAAGTCCTCCACCACATCACGTGCATAGGTGCGGCAGACCATCACCCGACGCGTGGTGAAGTGGGCCTGTTGGCTGGCGAGTTGATCGCGCTCGGAAACGTGCCGGGTGCGGTGCATCAACATGACAAACAGGGTGCGCATGCGCCGCTCGGCAGCGCCGCGCGCATTGTCATTGGCTTCAGCCTGTTTTGGGCCCAGGGTCGCGGCGTTCGGGCCCCAGAGACCGTGGGGCTGCGTGGCGCAATCCGCCTGTTTGAACACGCAGGCCTTGGGCATATTGTGCACCAGCACGGAGCGATGCAGCACATCGAAGCTGAAGGGACAGGCCGGAAAGCCCACCTTGTAGCGGGCCGCACCCTCCTGATTGGCCACGGATTCCAGCGGCAGCGGCCGACTCAAATCCAGCTTGACGACGCAGGATGTGTCGGGGTCTGAAATGGCGGAGCCGTGCAAAGCCAGCGCGGAAATTGCAAAACCATCGGCCAGTCTGGAAATGCGCATCAGTCCCTGATGGCCATTTTGCATCAAATCCTGCGCGACAAGGTCTCCAAGGCCGGGCGCTGCATGCAGAGTCACGGCTTGCTTTGATCTTGCCGCGGCAGGGTGGCCCGGTACAGGCCGAACCCCAACCTGCGGTCGCTCTGGAACCTGCGTTCGCATGGTGGGGGGTGGCGGATTATTGCTTGCCGGATGCAATTGCAATTGCGCCAATGAAGGTGCGCCACATGCCACACACAGCGCCGTGGCACCCAGGACAATGAATAGGCTCCGCGAAAATCTCATGATAAATGCAACATAAATGCAACCGCCATAATGGCCGCACTCTTATCACCATTGGCCGGGTAGGTGCAATTTTTGGACGCGGATGGTGGAGAGGGGGCTGGCAGGGCGTCACATTCCGCGCCTGACCGATGAAAAAAAGCACGCCTCGGCGGCGCGCAATCTTGCACATTCTGACGTCGTCACCATCTTAGCCGCAGTTGGGGACGGGGCGGCAAGGATTCTGTTTCGCCATTAAGACGGGCCGCTTCGGGGCTCGGTTACGTTCTGCAACCAGAAAAGGATTTGAACTATGGCAAAAGTAATCGGAATTGACCTCGGTACCACAAACTCCTGCGTCTGCGTGATGGAGGGATCGACACCCAAGGTGATCGAGAATGCGGAAGGGGCCCGCACCACGCCCTCAATCGTCGCTTTCACTGAGGATGGGGAGCGCCTCGTCGGCCAACCGGCCAAACGCCAGAGCGTCACCAACCCAGAGCGGACATTTTTTGCGATCAAGCGCCTGATTGGCCGGACCTTCGATGATCCGATGACCAAGAAGGACATGGGCCTCGTTCCCTACAAGATCGTCAAGGCGGGCAATGGCGATGCCTGGGTTTCGGTCAACGGCAAAACGTATTCGCCCTCGCAGATTTCGGCTTTCACCCTGCAAAAGATGAAAGAGACGGCGGAAGCCTATCTCGGGCAGAAGGTTGATCAGGCGGTTATCACCGTCCCGGCCTATTTCAATGACGCCCAGCGTCAGGCCACCAAGGACGCTGGTAAAATCGCCGGCCTTGACGTGCTGCGCATCATCAACGAGCCGACGGCGGCGGCGCTGGCCTATGGCCTCGACAAAAAGGGCGCAGGCACCATCGCGGTGTATGATCTTGGCGGCGGCACGTTCGACGTCTCGGTGCTCGAGATCGGCGATGGCGTGTTCGAGGTGAAGTCGACCAATGGCGACACTTTCCTCGGCGGCGAAGATTTTGACATGCGCCTCGTGGAATATCTGGCAGCCGAATTCAAGAAAGAGCAGGGCATTGACCTGACCAAGGACAAGCTCGCCCTGCAACGCCTGAAGGAAGCCGCCGAAAAGGCCAAGATCGAGCTTTCGGCTACAACCCAGACCGAAATCAACCTGCCCTACATCACCGCTGACGCGAGCGGCCCGAAGCATCTGACGCTGAAGCTGACCCGCGCCAAGTTTGAGGCCCTGGTGGATGATCTGATCCAGAAGACCATCGAGCCTTGCCGCAAGGCCCTGAAGGACGCCGGGCTTTCGGCTGGCGAAATCAATGAAGTGGTGCTGGTCGGCGGCATGACCCGCATGCCCAGGGTGCAGGAAGTGGTGAAGCAGTTCTTCGGCAAGGAGCCCCACAAGGGCGTCAACCCGGACGAAGTGGTCGCCATCGGCGCTGCGGTGCAGGCTGGCGTACTGCAAGGCGACGTCAAGGACGTGCTGCTCCTCGACGTGACCCCGCTGTCGCTGGGTATCGAGACGCTAGGCGGCGTGTTCACCCGGTTGATTGATCGCAACACCACCATTCCGACCAAAAAGAGCCAAGTGTTCTCGACGGCGGAAGACAACCAGACGGCGGTGACGATCCGGGTGTTCCAGGGCGAGCGCGAAATGGCGGCGGACAACAAGATGCTCGGGCAGTTTGATCTGGTGGGCATCCCCTCCGCGCCGCGCGGCGTGCCGCAGGTGGAGGTGACATTCGACATTGACGCCAACGGCATTGTCAACGTCACGGCGAAGGACAAGGCGACCAACAAGGAGCAGCAGATCCGCATTCAGGCGTCTGGTGGCCTGTCGGACGCCGACATCAACAAGATGGTCAAGGATGCCGAGGTTCACGCGGCCGATGATAAAAAGCGGCGTGAGTTGGTTGACGCCCGCAATCAGGGCGAGGCGCAGGCCCATGGCGCAGAGAAATCACTCGCCGAATATGGTGACAAGGTCTCTGCCGCCGACAGAAGCGCGATTGAGGCGGCGGTAGCCAATGTCAAATCGGCGCTGGCTGGAGAGGACGTCGAGGTGATCAAGGCCAAGACCAACGAACTGGTGCAGGCGACGATGAAACTCGGCGAAGCGATGTACAAGTCGCAGCAGGCGGAGGCTGGCGCTGGCGCGGCACCAAATGCCGAGACGGCTGCCAAAGACGACGTGATCGACGCGGACTTCAACGAAGTCCATGACGACAAGAAGTAAGTCTGTCATCAGGGGCGCGGCAGCATGGCGGCTGCCGCGCCGTTTCTTTTTGGTGTCAGAAAGCTCAGGCTGTTGACATTGGCGGTCTATAATGGTGACACCGGCTGCATGATTGTGGCCGATGAGACCAGGACAAATTCTGGGTTCAGGCGGTCAACGGTCGACCGCCTCATGGCTAGCCCCGAACTATCATTTCTCTCGCGCTGCTGAACAAGACACGCCCATGGCCAAAAGAGATTTTTACGAGACCCTCGGCGTCGGCAAAACCGCCAGCGAAGCCGAAATGAAAGCCGCCTTCCGCAAAGCGGCGATGCAATGCCATCCTGATCGCAACCCCGGCGACAAGGCGGCGGAAGCGCGCTTCAAGGAGCTCAACGAAGCTTATCAAACCCTGTCCGATCAGCAAAAGCGCGCCGCTTATGACCGCTTTGGCCACGCTGCTTTCGAAAATGGCGGCATGGGCGGGGCTGGTGGCATGGGTGACGGCTTTGCCTCCTCCATGTCCGATATTTTCGAAGACCTGTTCGGCGAAATGATGGGCGGGCGGCGCGGCCAAAAATCGGGCGGGCGTGAGCGCGGCTCGGATTTGCGCTACAATCTCGAGATCACGCTGGAAGAAGCCTTTCATGGCAAAACGGCGACGGTGCGCCTGCCAACCTCGGTCTCGTGCGAGGCCTGTGGCGGCTCGGGCGCAAAGGCCGGCTCCAAGCCACGCCAGTGCGCGACATGCGCGGGCCATGGCCGGGTGCGGGCGCAGCAAGGCTTTTTTGCCATTGAACGCACCTGCCCGACGTGCGGCGGGCGTGGCGAAACCATTGAAAATCCATGCACCTCCTGCGCTGGCGCAGGCCGCGTGCAGCGCGAACGCTCGCTCTCGGTCAATATCCCGGCAGGCGTCGAGGATGGCACCCGCATCCGCGTTGCTGGCGAAGGCGAGGCTGGTGTACGCGGCGGCCCGACCGGCGATCTTTATATTTTCCTGGCGCTGAAGCCGCATCCCTTCTTACAGCGCGATGGTGCGGATTTATTCTGCCGCGTGCCAATTTCCATGGTGCAGGCAGCGCTCGGTGGCGAATTCACCGTTCATACCGTCGATGGCACGGAAGCCAAGGTGAGAATCCCAGAGGGCACCCAGTCGGGCAAGCAATTCAAGATCAAGGGCAGGGGCATGCCGGTGCTGCGCACGCGGGATCGTGGCGATTTGCATATCCAGGCCAATGTCGAGACCCCGCAAAACCTGACGCGCCGCCAGCGCGAGTTGCTGGCGGAATTTGATGCCGAAAGCTCAAACAAGACCCACCCCGAATCATCAGGCTTTTTCGCGCGCATGAAGGATTTCTTCTGAGGCTGGGGATGTGGGGAGGCAGGGTTGAGGATTGACACCTCACCCGCATCTCACCGGCCCATCGCCGCCGCGCCCAGAACAGCGCCGTGGCCTTGCTGGATCAGCACCACGTAATCGCCCTCGGGGGCGGCAAATTTGAGTGTTTGAGCGCCACCGTCCCAACGGCCGATCTGGCGCATGTCGAGCACGATGTTGCTGTATGTCAGCGATCGCCCGGCATTTTCACCACGGCCCACCTTTACTGTCGCTTTGTTGAGCAGCTTCAGGAGCCAGACATCGGCGGTGCGGGGCGCCGCGCAGACCGGCGCGCCCAGGGTCACGACAAGCCCATCATCTTCATGAGTGAGCGCGGTCGGCACGCAGAGTGCGCCATTCCTGCTTTTGTCCGCAGCCAGGTCAGCACGCACCGCGTCTGCATTCGAACCAACGGTCTGGCCAACGCCATCAATCACCGCTTGCGGCGTATAGACATTGTCATCGCGGCGCGCTTCGGCATAGGCCTTTTGCCGCAGCGTGAAAGCGTGCTGTGCGAACGTGTCTTTCCAGCCGATGTAATCCCAATAATCCACCGGAAATGACAAAGTGATCACATCCTTTGAGGCACTCAAGCCGGTCAGCACCCTGTCGGCGGGCGGGCACGATGAGCAGCCCTGGCTGGTGAACAATTCCACCACGCCGCGCACCTGCGCCATCGCGGGTTCAGCGATGAGCAGAGGAGCAGCGATGAGGAGCAAAGACAAGAAGCGATTCATGGCAAGGGGCCTGGCGACACTAAGACAAAGCACCATAGCCCCTGCCCCTTGCTCTGCAACTCACGATGCGGTGAGAAGCCTGTGTTCAGCCGATTTGCTCGCGGGTGATCTCCAGTTCCAGCCAGCGCTCTTCGGCCTCCGCCAAAGCAGAATCAGCGCTCGCCAGCGCGGCATTGGCGGCATCAAAGCGCTTTTTGTCGCGGTGGTAGAGATCTGGATCGGCGAGAAGCCTGTTCAGGCGCTGCTTTTCGGCTTCAAGCTCAGCGATGCGGACAGGCAGAGTTTCCAGGGCATATCGCTCATTGAAACTCAGTTTTCGGAAGCTCAGTTTGCGCTTGGCTGGGGAGATTGCGGCAGGTGGCACGGGATTGACCTTGCCTGACGCCTGCCGCGTCGGTAGCGCCGCAGCCGCCTCAACACCGGAGCCACGCTGCGCCAGCATGTCGGTATAGCCGCCGGCATATTCAACAAAGTGCCCGTTGCCCTCGGCAAAAATTACTGAGGTCGCGACCCGATCAAGGAAATCACGATCATGGCTGACCAGTAGAATGGTGCCGGGGTAGGACGCCAGCCACTCCTGCAGCAGATCGAGTGTTTCGAGATCAAGATCATTGGTCGGCTCGTCCAGCACAAGCAGGTTCGAGGGCAAGGCCAGCGCGCGCGCCAGGGTCAAGCGGTTGCGCTCGCCGCCCGAAAGCCGTGCCACTGGCGTGCCGGCCTGTTCGGGCGAAAACAGGAAATCGCGCATGTAGCCGGCAAAGTGCCGCTTTTCGCCATTGATTTCAATAAAGTCGCTACCGCCGCCGGTGAGATGATCCTTCAGGGTCACTTCGGGGTTGAGCGAGGTGCGCTTTTGGTCCAGCGTCGCCATTTGCAGGCCCGCCCCGAGCTTGACCGTGCCGCTGTCGGGTGCCAGCGCTCCGGTGAGAAGGTTCACCAGCGTGGTTTTGCCCGCGCCATTGGCCCCCACCAGGCCCACCCGGTCGCCACGCTCAACACGCAGCGAAAAATCACGCACGATGACGGTGTCGCCCCAGGATTTGCTGATTCTGTCGGCCTCGCTCACCAGCTTGCCGGAAACCCGCCCGACATTGGCATCAAGCCGCACGCCGCCCAGCGCCTTCAGGGCGGTGCGGCGGGTTTCACGCAAGCCCTGCAAGCGCTCAAGACGCCCCTGATTGCGTTTGCGCCGCCCGGTGACGCCATAGCGTAACCAATCCTCTTCCATGACGATGCGCCGGTCGAGCTTGTGGCGGTCGCGCTCTTCTTCCTCCAGCACGGCGTCGCGCCACGCCTCGAACGCGGCGAAGCCCTGATCAAGCTGGCGGGTGCGGCCCTGATCCAGCCATAGCGTCACCGAGGATAGCCGCTCCAGAAAACGCCGGTCATGGCTGATCACCACCAAGGCCGAGCGCAGGCCGGAAAGCTCGTTCTCCAGCCATTCGATGGCGGGCAAATCAAGATGGTTGGTTGGCTCGTCGAGCAGCAACACGTCGGGCCTGGGGCCAAGCACCCGCGCCAAAGCGACGCGACGCCCCTCCCCGCCTGAAAGCCGGGCCGGGTCTTCCTCGCCGGTAAGGCCGAGATCATTCAGCAGGGACAGAGCCCGCCAGGGATCATCGGTTGGCCCGAGCCCCGCCTCGACATAGGCAAGCGCGGTGGCAAAGCCGGAAAAATCCGGCTCCTGTGCGAGATAGCGCACGCTAGCCCCCGGATGCGCGAACACCGAGCCGCTATCGGGCACAATCATCCCGGCGGCGATTTTCAGCAGCGTTGACTTGCCCGAGCCATTGCGACCGACCAGCCCCAGGCGGCCACGCGGGCCAATCGACAGTCCCGCCCCCGCCAGCAAGGGTTTGCCGCCAAGGGTGAGGTGAATATCCTGAAGGGTCAGGAGCGGAGGGATTGCGCTTGAACGTGCCATGATGGTGTGCGTTCGACACCAGCGCTTCGCATCCGTCAAGTCCGTGCTAAAAGGTGAGCGCATCATCCACGGCCAGCGCGAGTGCCCTGCCTATGAATAATCCGACTGAAACAACTTCTATCAGCGTCACCGGGCAACTGGCAAAGCTCAAGAACCTCGTCGCCGAGCAGCCGCAGCCGACGATCATGCAGCTTTTTGCCACGGACGCACGCCGGTTCGAGGATTTTCACGTCACCTGTGGCGATTTGCTCTACGATTATTCCAAGCAACGGCTGAGCCGCGCCATGCTGGCGCAACTCACCGCTCTGGCACAGGCCGCACACCTGCCGACCCGCCGCGCGGAGCTTTTTGCGGGCAGTGCCATCAAC
>DAICZI010000061.1 GCA_027311205.1 Beijerinckiaceae bacterium
GCCTTTGGCTGGCATTGTCGATCACCAGTTGCGGGCCGGTGGGCGCGGCGGCGGGTGGCAGCGGGCGTGATGCGCCGTTGGCGGCGATCCAGTCCGTCACCTGGGCAGCGCTCCAGCGGTTGCCCATGCCGGGCAGCGGCCTTGGAAAGCCGCAGGCGTCCATGCGCGCCATGGTGCGACTGAGCGCGACCGTGCTGGGAAATTTCAGCAGGTCGGCGAGCTCGCGGAGGTCATAGACAAGGCTCATGGGACGTCTCCGGGGCGAATGATGCGCGGCGCGACGTCAAGCGCGCCGCCGTGGCGTTCCATGACAATGCCCGACAAAGCGTGGTGTGCCGTCGTGATCATGTCGGTGCAGAACGACCGCGCCAGGCCGAGCGGGTCATCGGCGTCGGCGAACAGAGTGACGATGATAAACGCAAGCTGCACGTTGATGCAGTGCAGGGTTCGTCCAAACCCCAGTGAGTCGGTGGCGGCTCTGGCATGGGCGGCGTACAGCAGCTCGACGGCGGCGGTGGCGGGCAGCAAAGCCTGCACGCTGGCCATGATCCCCTGCATCTCGGGCGGCATGTCCGCGACAATGTCGGCCTCAAGGCGCTTGATGTCGATAGATCGCATGATAGGTCTCCAAATCAGCGGCGTGCTGACGGGAGACTATAAGTATAAATACTTTGTCAGTTGTCAAGCATAAAAACTTGGATCAATGCATGCCGGCAAAAATTATTTTTCGATTTCGCGTTTCCATGTTTCGATTTCCGCGTCGTTGGCTCGCATGGCGCGCTCCACGATGCCAGCAACGGTAAGAGCGTCCCAAACCCCAAGCGTGTCCTGCGGCTGCCTGAGCAAAGGAACGTAATATTCGATCAGGTGTGCCATTTGAATGCGATCGGGTCATCCCTGGGCTGACGAGCGGCGTATAGCCGTGTCGGCAATGGCCTCGATCAAAGCTGTGGGAATGGTTCGCCAGTCTTCGCCCGCGCGCTTGAATGTCTCGCGGGTGAAGGCAACGGCCGTGAATCTGAGTGGGAACAAGTGGCCGACAAAACTCAGGAAGATGGGCTTGGCAATCATGCCAAGAGCGAAAACGCCGGTAGTCAACGCCATGATGGCTGGCCATCTCACGCCGCGCGCCCCTGCCTTTGCCGCAGGGACGCCACCACGACGCCTTTGACCATGACATTGACATTGTCGATCGCCAGCAGCGGCGTTGCGGCGGTGTCGTAGGTTTTGGCCAGCAGATAGGGCGGCTCATAGACGCGAAACACCGTTTCGGCGGTAAACTGGCCCCATTGGTAGCGCTGGGCGCAGACAATATCGCCCGGCATCGGCAAAGCGTTGAGGTCAACAATCAGGATATCGCCGGGAAAATAGCCTGCCGCCTCAATGGCGCGCGAGGCCAGCCGCCAGGGTGCCAGCGCATTGTTGCGGCTTTTCAGCAGGTGCTTGACGGCATCGCTGACCGGCTCGGTCTCGTCGCGCTCCTGGAACGGCACCGCTTCGGGTTCCTGAAACGACGTCTCGCGCGGCATGGCCCCGAACTTCATCCGGCTGGCGCGTTCGAGCGCGGCAATGGTGCGCGACGACAGCACGTGCGGGTAGTCCGGATCATTGAGAAAATTGGTGACGGTCGTCTGGGCGAGGCCAGCCGCCTTCGCCAGAGCGGTGCCGCTCATTTTCGTCTGGTCGAGCACGAGGCGGAGCCATGCCCGCTGGTCGTTTCGGATGTCGGTCATACGCAACAATGTGGACATCCCGAAAAAGGAAGGCACGAATTAGGAATGCATCAAAAAATGCTTGACTTCAAGTATTAATACTTCGTAATTTGCCGACGGTGGTTGCGTCTCGGCCGCCGCGTTTGCGTTGCGTCTCGTGTTTTTCCCTGGCTCGCAAACGGCGGCATTATGACATTCGACCAAATCGAGGACGCCCGCATCAGGCTTGGCTGGAGCCAGCGCACCCTGGCCCTGCGGGCTGGCACGAAGCCCGATGTTTATTACCGTGCGGCGCGCGGCAAGGTGGTGCCACGGGCGCGCACCTTGCGGCGCTGGGCTATGGCGCTGGCCCTGCCGGAGCCGTCCGCAAGGGCCGTTCCTGACATGACGCAAGCGCTGATCCTCGCGACCTTTCGCGGCTTTGCGGCGCATTTTGCCGCGCTGCACGGGCTCGACGCCGCGACGGCGCTCGCCTCCGATCCGGGCCTGCGGGCCAATGCCTCGGCGTCGTGGCGCGACGCGGCGCGGGTGCGCGAGCTGGCGGTCTATTGCACCGTCACAGAACTCAATCTGTCCGGCTCGAAGGTGGCGGCGGCGATCGGCCTGACCAAGCAGGCGGTGAGCCTGATGCTGCGGCGGGTAGAAGACCTGCGCGACCAGCCCGTGTGGGATGCGCAAATTGCCGCGGCGGCGGCGCTGATTTCAGGGAGGAAATGATGACGGCTTTATTTGTCTTTCTGTTTGCGGGCGGCGGCGGCGTGGTGGGTTATCTCATCGGCTTTATGGCCGGCCTTGATTGTGCCGACCAAAAGTGGGTGCGCCTGTGCCGCAGACGGGTGCTGTGATGGCCAAGGGGCGGCCCAGCATCGCGGCGCGGCGCCAGGCGGTGTGGCGGCTGAAGCTTGAGGGCGCGCCGGAAGCGGCGATTGCCCTGGAACTGGGCCTTAACCCCTACACGGTCCACAATGATATCCTGTTTGGACGCGTTGTGGGCGCGGTGCCGCCCTTTGTGCCGGCGCCGCGGGGTCGTGAGGGCGTCACGACGCGCCTTGATGCGGCGGCGCGGGCGCGCGGCATCAGCAGCCCTGCCCTGAAACGGCGTCTCTGGCGCCTCCTGTACAAGGAGCCGAGCCTGATCGACGCCATTCTCGATGACGGCGTGACAACGCGGGGGCCGTCATGAGCGGGCAGGCGCGCAGCGGCTCGATTGCCGACCTCAAGGACATGCTGAAAGCCAGGATCGAGGCGCTGGCGGCGGAACTGGCCCCGCACGGCAAGCGCCAGGGCAATGCCTGGGTGGCGTCCTCGCCGCTGCGCGATGACAGGAACCCGTCGTTCGCGATCTGGCTGACGGGCGCGCCGGGGGCGTGGAAGGATTTTGCCACCGACGAAAAGGGCGACGTGATCGACCTGATTGCCGCGGTGAAATGCGGCGCTGGCGTGCCGCCGAGCCGCGAGGCGAAAGGCCAGGCGCTGGAATGGGCACGGAGCTGGCTGGGGATTTCGCGATCCGGCCGGGCCGAGGTGCAGAGCCTGCGCCGGGCAGCATCGGCCGACGCGGCGACGCGCGAGCGCGAGGCTCTGGCGCTGCGCGAGGCCAAACGGCGCAAGGCCTTTGAGTTGTGGCTTTCGGGCAAAGCCTGCCGCGACACGCCGGTGGAGACCTATCTGCGGGCGCGCGGCATCGAGGCGCGGGCAATTGTCGGGCTGGCCCCGTGCCTGCGGTTCAAGCCTTTGATGCAGCATCCGTTCGAGGCGCATGTCGGCCCGGCGATGCTGGCGAAATTTCTGACCCCGTGCGGGGATTTTGCCGCCGTGCATGTGACGTTTTTGAGGGATGACGGCGCCACCAAGGCCGATGTGACGCGCGGCAAGATTATCTTCGGGGCGTTTGGCGGCGCGGCCATCCGGCTGCGCGAGCCGCTTGAGCCGGTGCCGGGGCCGCTGGTGATTTGCGAGGGCATCGAGGACGGGCTGACGATTGCCGAGGCCATGCCGGACTGGCGGATCTGGGCGGCGGGGTCGCTCGGCAATATTGGCGCGCAGCCCTGCCCGGCTGGGGCCAATGCTCTGGTGGTGGCGGCCGACAATGACCAGAAGGCGGCGACGATTGCCGCGCTGGAGCGCGGCTTGGCACATCTCAAGCGGCACAATGTGCCGGTCGAAGTGGTGTGGCCAACCCATGGCGCCAAGGATTTCAACGATTTGAGGAGGATGGCATGACAATGGATTTTGACGGGTGGGAGGCTGCCACGGCGGCTGCGATGCACGCCTGCAGTGCGGCGAGCGAAGAGGCGTCGGAGGCCTTCGCGGAGATGCTGGAGGCGACGTTTGCTGATGAGGGCGCTGAATTTGTGGTCAAGGCCTTCGCCTATCTGCGCCAGGCGCGCACGGCGCGGCCTGAAGATGTCTTCATCATGGGCGCCCGCAAGAAGCTGCATCTGCTGCCGGAGGGCAGCTTTGCCAGCCTGTCCGATGAAGCCTCGCGGTTTTTCCGGGTGTTCACCGCCTGCGCCAAAGGCATCATTGCCGAATATGACGTGGTCAAGCCCAAGGCGGTGCAACCGGCGTCGTTTGGCTCCGGGGGCGACGATACTATTTTCGAGAATGCCTATGCCGAGCCGGGCCTGCTGGTGACACGCCCCGAGTCCGCGCCGCCTGTGGTGCGCCAGCCGGGCGGCCCGATTTCGACGTCGGGCGCGCCGACCATGGCGGAATTCATGGCCATGACGCCGGAACAGCGGCGACCCTTTGCCGAAATGTTCGGCATGGAGAGCGTGCGCGAATGGAGCGCCGACAAGGTGCAGGAGTTTCTCGGCCGTGCGCCGGAACCGACGCGCCGCATTACTCCGGTGGAATTTGCCGAGATCGAGGGCGCACCCCTCCGGCAAAACAAACCGGCAGCATCCCGCAGCCGGGCCAAAGCAAAGGCAAAATCATGACTGACACAGATCAAAACGAAGCCATGCACAACGACGCCGCTGCTGGGCCCGCGCCGACCGCTGCGCCCGGCATGAAGGTGATTTATGCCAAGGGGCTGGAACCGCCGGCCTCGATGGTGAGCGGCCGCGCGCCGGAGCCTGGCAGCCCGGCGCAGCTCGGCACGCCGATGCCGCGCCGCCCGGTGCCGCCGGGGGCGGCCCCGCGGGTCGTCAATCTGGCGAGCGAGCCGGCGATGCCCGGTGCGGGCGTGGCTGGCGACAAGGCTGCGCCCGCGGCTCCTGCGCCTTCGCCGCCGCCTGCTGCGGCGCTGGCTGCGGAAGAGCCTGCGGCTACCGACAATCCGCCTGGCGGCCTGGCTGCGGAAGAGCCTGCGGCTACCGATCCTCCGCCTGGCGGCCTGGCGGCGGAAGAGCCTGCGGCTACCGATCCTCCGCCCAGCGGCCTGGCGGCGCTGGCCCCTCAACCCTGACCCTTTGAAAGAGCCTCATGTCCTCATCTGGTGCCGACGCCGTGGCGGGTGCGCTCGGGCGTGTCGAACGACGCTTGCTGCGCCGCCGCTTCGGGCCGGCCGACCCGGATGTTGGCGCGCCGCGCCAGCACGGCGATGTCACGATCCCGCCCGGCCAATGGGTGCCCGACACGTTCGGCATGCCGCCCGATTGCCCGGTACAGGTGCTCGGCATGGACGGTGACATGCTCTATGTCGTCGATGCCATGGGCCAGCTGGCGGCGATCGAGCCGACGCAGATGGGGCAGAAGTTTATTCAGCGGCTGTTTGGCGACCGGCAAAATTATCTCTACTGGGCGTGGCCGCGCCATGACAAAACCGGTTCAGTCACCTCGTGGCGGGCCGAAAAAGCGTCCGAATGCTTTTATACGGCGGCGGGGCGCAAGGAATTGTTTTCGCCGCTCGACCATGTGCGCGGGCGTGGCGCCTGGCTCGGCCAGCGGGGACGGCTGATCTATCATTCCGGCGACCTGCTGTGGGTGTCGGATGAGCGCGACCGCAAGGGCGAGCTGAAGCCGCGCGAGGTTGGCGAGATGGAGGGCGACCTTTATCCACGGCGGCCGCCCCTGCTCGCCCCCTGGCCGCAGCCGGTGAAGGCTGCCAACAACCCGGCGCGCGAGATGCTGGCGCAGTTGAAAAGCTGGCAATGGGCGCGCCCGGAGGTTGATCCGGTGCTGATGCTGGGGTGGATCGCCGCCAGCTTCATCGGCGGGGCTTTGCCGTATCGGCCGACCGTGTTTCTGGTTGGCGATTTTCAGACTGGCAAATCCAGCCTGCAAAAATGGGTGAAGGCGGTGTTTGGCGACATGCTGCTGCAGGCTGATGATACGACGGCGGCGGGCATTTACAGCGCCATCAAGCAGGACTCATTGCCGGTGGCGATCGACGAGATTGAGGCCGAGGCCGACAACCGCAAGACCATGGCGGTGGTGAAACTGGCGCGGCTCGCCTATTCGGGCGGCAAATTGATGCGGGGAAGCCAGGACCAGTCGAACAACCAGTTCAAGCTGCAAAGCTGCTTTTTGTTTTCGGCGATCAATTCGCCGCCGTTGCTGCCGCAGGACATGAGCCGCATGGCGGTGCTGAAGCTGGGGAAATTCGACCGGCTGCGCTCGGGCGACAAGGTGCCGGTGGTGGATCCTGAAACATGGGGGCCGATGATCCTGCGGGTGATGATGGACGAATGGCCGCGCTTTGCCGCCTGCAATGACGCCTACCGCGATGCCCTGCGGGATGGCGGCCATGACGGGCGCGGGCAGGATACTTTTGCGGCGTTGCTGGCCTGCGCCGATCTGCTGCTTGGCCCGGAAATCATGGATGAGTTTGGCCTGCCGATCGAAAGCCTGTCGCCGTGGTCGCAGATGCTGGCGACGTCGTCGATGCTCGAATATGAGGACCGCTCGTCGAACTGGCGCGGCTGCCTGAATTTTCTGATGACCGCGCGGGTCGAGGCCTGGCGGGCCGGGTCGCAACATACGGTGGGCGCGCTGCTCGACAATTTGCTGCGGGTGGCCGGTGTCTCGGCGGAATACAGCGAGGAGCTGATCCGCACCCGCTCGATGCTGCAGCAGGCTGATCTGGGACTGCTGACGCCGACCGATGGCCACGGCTGGATTTTGGCGGTGCCGAATGAAAGCCAGCTGGTGGCGCATTTGCTGAAAGACAGCGTCTGGGCCGGCGCGCCCGGCGCCTCGGTGTGGAAATCGGCGCTGCGGCAGGCGCCGCCGAGCGTGGTGAGCTGCGAGGCCTCGCAAAACCGCGTGCGGATCAACGGCGTGCAGCGGCGCTGCGCGCTGGTGCATCTCGATGAGTTGGAAAAACTGGAAGGGGAGTTGAAGTGATGGCAACCGAGATTGAGCAGGCGTGGCGGTCTGTTGAAGACGCGCTGGGCGCGTTGAAGCGGATGCTGGGCGGCGCTGGAAGCGTGCCGCAGACGGGTCAGCCCGTATGGTGGATTGATCAGACTTGCCCGCATGGGGTTTCAAGCGGGCTATGGAAGGACAGTTTCAACCAGCGGCTGGCCCTGGAAAGGGGCCTGATGTTTGACAATGCTGTCGAGGCTCAAAAGGCACTGGACTGGCGTTGGACTGGGAGGGCGTGATGGGAACTCTCGAAGAAGCGCTGAAAGCGGTATCATTTTCCACAGGGAGGGAATGCCATGACGACGACTGACAGGTTAGCGGCGCTCCGCGCCAAGCGCCATGGCAACGGCGAGCCTGGGGCTGTCAAGGCGCCGAAATACCGCGACCCCGACGGAGGCATGATTATGGGCGACAGCCGCATCATCGGCCTCACCGGCCTTGCCGGGGCTGGCAAGACCAGCGCGGCGCGCTGGCTGGAGCGCAACATGGGCTATACGGTGCTGCCGTTTTCCGCGCCGCTGAAGGCGATGGCGGGGGTTGTGCTGCGCGCCGAGCAGCTGCACGGCGTGGGCAAAGAGGTGCCGCTCGAAGTTCTGTGCGGATTGACGCCGCGCCAGTTCATGCAGCGGCTCGGCACCGAATTTGGCCGCGACCAGGTCGGCCAGGATTTCTGGATCGGGCTGTGGTTTCGCGCGGCGCGGGCGCTGCCGCAAGGCGCGCGGATCGTCGCGGACGATGTCCGCTTCCTCAATGAGGCGGCGACGATCCGTGCCGCCGGTGGCGTCATCATCGAGATGGCGCGGCCAGGGGCGGGCAGCGCCAGCGGCGCCGCCGAGTACAACTCGGAGTCGATCACGGTCCTCGAGGGCCTCGATGCCGTGCGCAAGCGGCCCGGCATGTACATCGGCGACACCGCCGTCTACGGC
>DAICZI010000062.1 GCA_027311205.1 Beijerinckiaceae bacterium
GTCGGATATCGCGGCGATGCTGACCGGCTCGCTCGGCATGCTGCCTTCGGCCTCGCTCGGCGAGGTCGATGTCAAAACCGGTCAGCGTGCCATCGGGAAGGGCAAAGTGAAATGGCGGATCATCCGCACTGGTGATGAACCGCAAGCGGCGCAGCGCATAAAAATCCGGCTTGGCACGGTGGCGATGCGGATCAAAATACTGAGGCACGGCGACGCCCGCGCCGTCCGTAACGACCGGCTGCGCAGAGGCACGGTTGAATGCCAAAAAGAACAGCAAGAATAAGTTGCAAATCTGCCAGAAATCATGAACTATGCTTCTGGATTGCCGTAGCGTCATTTTGTAGCGGTGCTTTTCATGCGTGGGGCGTTTTTTCAGCGTTCCGAGCCTGCCCGAGCGGGCGGTCGGATGCAAGGAATAATTGCAGGCAGAAACCGGCGGCATCGCGTGGTCGAGGGTCCAACGGTGCTGGCCTCCGACATTGATTTTCTCAAGACGCAGGGTGTTGCGCCCAATCTCTTGGCCGAGGCCGAAAGTCTGGCCCGGCACGAGGGATGTCCGGCCAGTTCCTGCCTGATCGCCCATGATCTCCTTGATGAAGCCGTGTTTTACCGGCTGTTGGCGCGCCATCTTGGCCTGCGACTCTGTGAGGAGATGGTGCGTCCGGCGGCCACAACGCAGCTTGATCAGGCTTTGGCCGACGGTTTTCTTGAGCTTGAAGCAGGTTCGACGACGCGTTGGCTGCTCGCACCGCAGGGCCCGGACATTGCCATCGTTTTGGCGGCGCGACACCAGTTGCGTGAGGCTGGCGCGGCGTTTGCAATCGTGACACCGCAACGGCTGACTATGCTGCTTTATGAATATTTTGAAAAAGATATTTCCAGAGATGCAAGCCATGATCTGGCGCGGCACCTGCCCGCCATGTGCAACGCGCCGGGGCCTACCCCTGGCAGCACCGCCAGCCCGCGATACTTGCGCAGTTCAAGCGCAGTGCTGCTCGGCGGGGCAGTTTCGGCGCTGCTGGGTATCAGTTTCGTCATCAGCAATTGGCTGAAGCTTTCGGCTTGCTTGGCGCCAAGGCCAGCGCCACGTGCGCCCGACACGATTGCGGCCCATGAACTGCCGACCTACACGATTATTGTGGCGCTGTATCATGAGCATGAGGTGGTTGCCGACCTCGCGGCTGCGCTTGAGGCCATAGCCTATCCGCGGAGCCGACTTGCCGTGCTTTTTGTGATTGAGGCCGATGATGACCGGACGCGGCATGCCTTGCTGGCGCTGGACTTGCCGCAGCGTTTCACCATTTTGACCGCCCCGGCTGGAACGCCGCGAACCAAACCGCGCGCGCTCAATGTCGCGCTGCGGCTGGTTCGCAGCGACTATGTGACGATTTTCGATGCCGAAGACCGCCCCTCCCCGACGCAATTGCGCGCTGCGGCAGAAAGATTCGCGCAACTTGACGACCGCATCGCCTGCCTGCAAGCTTCGTTGGTGATCGACAATGCAGATGAAAGCTGGCTCACAAGGCTCTTCGCTCTGGATTACGCCACGTTGTTTGACGTCATCAACCCGTTCCTGGCTTCCGCCAACATGGTGATGCCTTTGGGGGGAACATCGAATCATTTCCGCGTGGCGGCACTCAAGGCCTGCCATGGCTGGGATGCCTGGAATGTGACCGAAGACGCTGATCTCGGAATCAGGCTGGCGCGGCTCGGCTATGGTCTCGCGTCGCTGACGAGCGATACCGGCGAAGAGGCGCCCGTCACGTTCAAGACGTGGTTGCATCAGCGGCGGCGCTGGCAGAAGGGCTGGATGCAGACGGCCCTGGTCCATCTGCGCTTTCCCCAGGCGCTGGTGAATGATCTGGGGCCAGCGCGGGCAACGATGGCCGCAAGCTGGCTCGCCACTATGGTGCTGGGACCGCTGTTTGGTCCGTTTCTGGCGCTGGCCTGCCTGCTTCATGTCGAGTCACATGGGTTTTTCCGGCCCGAATCCACGAGCGCGGTGTTGGTCAATACGTGGATTTCGTTTGTCGCGCTGACCGGCGCCTTTGCGCTGCTGACACCGCTGCTCATCGGCCTGTGGCGACGGCGGCTTTGGTCGAGCCTCATCATCGTGCCGCTGTTGCCGCTTTATTTAGGTTTGGTGACGCTGGCCGCCTGGCTGGCGCTGCATGATCTGATTGTCGCGCCGTATCATTGGCGCAAGACCACACATGGCATTGCCAGAATGCGCCGGGCCCCAGCGCTCTAGTGGTGCGTTGGCAAATTAGCTGATATGGCCTGATATGATGAGGGGTTACGGGCTGCGTTGCCGCGCCGTATCCCCGGTTTTTGATCGATTCAAGCGAGCCTTTTACCTATGCCGGTTGCCCTGCCCGATTTGCCCGCCGCCCTTTTTGCGGCGGCTGAAACCGCCCCTGCGTGGCCTTTTGAAGAGGCGCGCAAACTTGTCGCCCGCATCAAACGCACCGGGCAATCATCCGTGCTGTTTGAAACCGGGTACGGTCCCTCGGGCCTGCCCCATATCGGCACCTTTGGCGAGGTAGCTCGCACCAGCATGGTCAGGCGCGCCTTTGAAATCCTCACCGAGGGGCGGGTCGACACCAAACTGCTCGCATTTTCCGATGACATGGATGGCCTGCGCAAGGTGCCGGACAATGTCCCCAACAAAGCGATGCTCACGGCTCATCTCGGCCAGCCGCTGTCGCGCATCCCCGATCCCTTCGGCACACATGAAAGCTTTGCCGCCCATAACAATGCCATGCTGCGTGGTTTTCTCGATGGTTTTGGCTTTGATTATGAATTTGCCTCCGCCACCGATTATTACCGTGCCGGGCGATTTGATGCGACGTTGCTGCGCATGCTGGAGCGCTATGAGGCGATCATGGGAATCATGCTGCCCTCGCTGCGCCAGGAGCGGGCGGGCAGTTATTCGCCATTTTTGCCGATCCATCCTGAATCCGGCATTGTCATGCAGGTGCCGCTCACCGGCCATGACGCGAAGGCCGGCACCATCAGTTGGGCCGACCCCGTTACCGGCCAGGCCTTCACTACCCCCGTCACCGGGGGGCATTGCAAGTTGCAATGGAAGCCCGATTGGGCGATGCGCTGGTGCGCGCTTGGCGTCGATTATGAAATGGCCGGCAAGGATCTGATCGACAGCGTCAAGCTCTCCGGCGCCATCTGCCGGGCGATTGACGGCACGCCGCCCGAAGGCTTCAACTACGAATTGTTCCTTGATGCCACCGGTCAGAAAATCTCGAAATCCAAGGGCAATGGCCTGACGATTGATGAATGGCTGGCCTATGCCGGGCCGACGTCGCTGAGCCAATTCATGTTTCAGAAGCCGTCAGCCGCCAAGCGCCTGCATTTTGACGTGATCCCGCGCGCGGTCGATGATTATTTGAGCTTTCTGGAAGCCTTCCCCCGTCAGGAAATGCGCGAAAAGCTCGGCAATCCGGTGTTTCACATTCATGGTGGCACGCCGCCGGCGCCCGAATTCATCGGCAGTGGCGACCATCGCACCAGCCTGTCTTTCGCCATGCTGCTCAATCTTGCCGCCGTTGCCAACAGCGAAGACCCCGAGGTGATCTGGGGCTTTGTCCGGCGTCATGCGCCGGAGGTGACGCCGCAGAGCCACCCGCGCCTCGCAAGCCTGATTGGTTATGCCGGGCGCTATTTCCGCGATTTTGTCCGGCCCTTCAAAACCTACCGCGCCGCCGACGAGGTTGAGGCCGGAGTGCTGCGGGCGCTCGCCAGGGCGCTCAGCGCGCCGCCTGCTGACACCAGCCCGGAAGGATTGCAAAGCCTGCTTTATGATCTTGGCCGCAGCGTGCCGCGCTATCAAGATTTTGCCGCCAAGGGTGCCACGCCGGAGCGCCCCGGTGTCAAAACCGCCTTCTTCTCGATGCTCTATGAAATTTTGCTGGGCGAATCCAAAGGTCCGCGTTTCGGCTCGTTCATCGCGCTCTACGGTCTCGCCCCCACCGTGGCGCTGATCGAGGACGCGCTGGCGGGCAAGCTCATCGCCAGCCACGCGGCGTTTTTGGCGGCGCGCGGCCCGACGCCATGAAGCGCGGAGCCGCGCGATGAGCGCCCTGACCTCTCTTGTCATCGGGATCGCCGTGGTGCTTACGGCGATTGTTTCAGGCGTGTTCGGCATGGCGGGCGGACTCATGCTGCTCGGCGTGCTGCTGGCGTTGCTGGATGTGGCACCGGCCATGCTTTTGCTTGGCTTCACCCAGTTCGCCTCGAATGGCTGGCGCTGCCTTTTGTGGGTGAAGCATGTCCGCTGGCGTCTGTTTGGGGGGTTTGCGCTGGGCGCATTTGCCGCCTTTGGCCTGATGCGGATGCTGGCCCTGATTCCGCCCAAGGGCTTCGTCTATCTATTTATCGGCGCGCTGCCTTTTGCCACCGAATTGCTGCCGCAAAGCCGCGCACCTGATATTTCAAGGCCCTACATGGCGGTGTTTTGTGGTTTCCTGCTGACAACCCTGCAGATGATTGGCGGCGCGGCCGGCAATGTCCTGGCGGTGTTTTTTCAAGCCAGCACGTTTGACCGGCGTGAGATTGTCGCGACCAAAGCGGTGATGCAAACGCTGAATCATGCCTTGCGGGTGATATATTTCGGTTCCTTGGTGGGTTTTGCACCCGCTGGCCTGAAACTCTGGCAAATTGCAGGTTGCATGGGGCTTGCGATCATCGGCGCAACGCTTGGGGCGCGGGTTCTGACGCGCATCAGCAACCATGATTTCCGGAGGTGGAGCCAGGGTTTGATCCGCGCCATCAGCGCGGTCTATCTCCTGCGCGGTCTCAGCCTGATGCTGTGAGGCGCTCGCCCGACTTTGAGGGTGCCCCCGCGTTCAGCCGTTCTGCCCACGATGGCGCAGGAAGGCGTCGGCGAGCACGCAGGCCATCATCGCCTCGCCCACCGGCACGGCGCGAATGCCAACGCAGGGGTCATGACGGCCCTTGGTGAAAATCTCGGTTTCCGCGCCGGAGCGGTCAATCGTCAGGCGCGGCGCGAGAATGGACGAGGTCGGCTTGACCGCAAAGCGCACCACGATGGGCTGGCCGGTCGAAATGCCACCCAGAATGCCCCCGGCATGATTGGAAAGAAAGCGCGGCTTGCCATCATTGCCGGCCCGCATTTCATCGGCATTGGCTTCGCCAGACAGCATGGCCGCCGCAAAGCCATCGCCGATTTCAACGCCCTTGACGGCATTGATGCTCATCATGGCGCTGGCCAATTCGGCATCGAGCTTGCCATAAATCGGCGCGCCCCAACCGGCGGGCACGCCCTCGGCCACCACCTCGATCACCGCGCCAATGGAAGAACCCGCCTTGCGGAGGCCATCAAGGTAGGTTTCAAACACTTTGGCAGCTTCCGCATCCGGGCAAAAGAACGGGTTGCGATCAACTTCGGCCCAATCCCAGCGGTCACGGTCGATCTTGTGCGGCCCCATCTGCACCAGCGCACCGCGAAGCGTGACGCCTGCCAGCACCTTGCGGGCGACACCGCCTGCCGCGACGCGGGCCGCCGTCTCGCGTGCCGAAGAGCGCCCGCCGCCGCGATAATCGCGCACGCCATATTTGGCCAGATAGGTATAATCGGCGTGGCCGGGGCGAAACTTGTCCTTGATGTCGCCGTAGTCTTTCGAGCGTTGGTCGACATTGGCGATCTCAAGGGCAATCGGCGTGCCGGTTGTGACCTGCTGGCCGGTGGCTTCGTCGCCGAACACGCCGGAGAGAATTTTCACCTGATCGGGCTCCTGGCGCTGCGTCGTGAAGCGCGATTGGCCGGGGCGCCGCCGATCCAGAAAGCCCTGAATATCAGCTTCGGTCAGCGGCAAGCCCGGCGGGCAGCCATCGACCACGCAGCCCAAGGCCAACCCGTGCGATTCGCCAAAGGTGGTGACGCGAAAGAGATGACCAAACGTGTTATGCGACATGCTGACCCCGAGGCTTTGACAGCCTCGGGTTTAAGGCAATTCTGGCCGAAAGGGAAATGCCCCCGCCTCAGCCCTGCGTTTTCTTGCGCCGCTGGATGGAGTGGAGGTAGCTGTAAATCTCGTGGAATTCCTTGTCGGTAAACACGCCCGTCCAATTGGGCATACCCTTTTACAGGCGACCATGGTGGACGGTCGTCCAGAAGACGTTGAACATGTCATTGCCATAGCGATGGTTGAGCAGGCGCAGGTCGATATGCCAATCGCTCTGCACGGCATTGGGGCCATGACAATGGGCGCAGGTGCCATTGAAAATATCCTGCCCCTTGGCAATCACCGCCGGATCCATGCTGGGATCACCCGCGAGCTTGGCGGCAGGTGCAGCGGCACCCGTTGGTGCCGCGTCCTTGACGGCAGGCGCGGCAGCCGCCGTTGTTGCCGCAACATTGACGATAAGTTTGGCCTGAGCTACTGGCGGCGCGCCCTGGGGCAGTTCAACCGGCTCGGTGGTGGGCAGGCCATATTTGGCTTCGAGCTTCACAAAATCTGCTTTCAGCCCCGGCAATACTTTGTTCACCTCTTGGAGCAGCGGCCGTGATTTTTGGGCAAAGCCGATAGCCACAGGCCATGACATGATCAGGCCGCCAACGGGGCGAATCGTAAATTTATCGCCATATTTCTGATGGTTGAGCCACCCGGCATTCGGCCCCCAGATGAACGCGGCATCAACTTTGCCCGCTGCCAGTGCTGCCATGGCCGCCTCTGGTTTCAACACGGTCACGGCGGTGATGCCGGGATGCTCGGCAATGGTGTTTTGCGGAGTGGATTCGAATTGCACAGCAACACGCTTGCCGTTCATGGCGGCATAATTGGCAAAGGTGACGCCCTTTTTGGTCACCAGCGCATAGCTTTCGGTGCCGAACGGTTGTGACACAATCACATCCCAGCCCATGAATTCCCCGACATAAGGCAAGCCGACCATCATGTCGCATTTGTGTGCCAGCATGGTTTCGCGCACGGTGCGCTGGCCAAAGTAGGACTTGTAAAAATGGTAGGCGACAGGGCGATGCAGCGCCTTGGCGATATCTGCGCCAAACTCGTTGTAGATGCCTGGCATTTTCGCATCATCGCTCGAAAACGGCAGATTGGTCGGGTCTGAGCACAGACGCAGCGGCGCCACTTCAGTTGCGCGCTCAGTCGCGGGCGTGCCACCGATCAGGGCCAGGGCCGCAAAGCTCGCCGCCAGCACCATCGCACGGTGTACAGGCTGGCAATTGTCAAACTGCAACATGCTCAAAGCAATTCTCCCTATGCTGCGCCAGCCGGTTACATAGGCCAGCTAACACTTGTGGTTTTGAAGCGAGGTCGAGGCCGGGCGCGTTGCCACGCCCAGCCTCCGGTTCATCAGTTCAGCGAGAACAGTCTGTCAGTTCACCGAGAACACGAACACTGCGCCACCTTCTGGTGCGGCAGCAGTCATCTGCTTGCCGACATCCCCAAGGAATGCCGGGATGGCTGCGGTGCGACCGACGACAATGGCGACATATTGCTTGCCGCCGACGGAATAGGTCACCGGCCCTGCACCAATGCCGGAACCGAGGTTCTTCTGCCAGAGCACCTTGCCGTCCTTGGCATCCAGTGCCCGGAATGTGCCATGCAGATCGCCAGCGAACACCAGATTGCCGCCGGTGGTCAGCGTGCCACCGTTGAAGGGCAGATCTTCCTTCATGCCCCAGACTTTCTTGTGATTGACCGGATCCCAGGCAATCAGTTCGCCCATATAGCCACCGGGGCCGGGATGGGTCGGGAAGTCAGCACCAAGGTAGAAGACGCCGCGCTTGTAGTTCACGTCGCTGACTTTCCAGTCCATGCAAACATTGTTGCTGGGAATGTAAACCAGACCGGTGCCGGGGTTATAAGACATCGGCCGCCAGTTCTTGCCGCCAATCAGATTGGGG
>DAICZI010000063.1 GCA_027311205.1 Beijerinckiaceae bacterium
GCTCTTCGGCCATTTTGGCCGCGACCTTGAAATGGGCGCGGTTGTTGTGATCCCCGTCTGGCTGGTGCTGCGCCTGATCAACTGGCGTCGCGCCTGAACGCCCGCCATAAAAGCTGCTGCCTGGTCGCCCGCGCCAAACCCTGGCTCAGGGATCGGGCGGCAGCGGCTCGGCATGGCCGACAATGCGGGTGATGCCCGTGACGTCCTGCCGCATGGCATGATCGATCTGGTCAATCAATTCATGCACCTCATTGACGCTGAGTGTCGGGCTCACGAGGGCATGGTAATTGATCACCCGCCCCAGTGGCGTGTCGCGCACCCGCACATGATGAATATCGCTGACGCCCTTGATTTCGGCAGCGTGGTGTTGCAACCGCGCTGCCATCTCCTCGCGCTCGGCCGGATCGACATCCTGGCCGGTCAAAGGCTCGGGCTGCAACGGCTCGATATGGGTTTCAACCTCGATATTGTCGCCGACCTCCTCACGAATCGCCGCTTCGAGCCGGCTGGCAAGGCGGTGCGCCTCGCTATGGGCCAGCGTGCCGTTGACTTCCATGTAGAGGCTGATGGCGAGCTTGCCATCAATGTTCTGCACCGTGACATGATGCACCGGGACACGGCGGCGGGCCGCGACCAGCAGGACCTGTTCGAGTACGCTCTCGTCATCCAGCACCACAGGATTGGCGGTAATGGTCAGATCAAGCCGGGGCGACAGTCTCGCGAGTCTCTCTGTGAGGCCGGCCTTCATTTCGCCAACCCGCACAAGCGGCATCGAACGCGCCACGCTGACTACAATATCGCCAAGGATGCGCGGCCCGACGGCCCGCAGCCGTAGCGCTTCCAGCCCGATGACGCCCGGCGTAGCCAGAATCAACCGCCGCACATCTGCGGTAAGTTCCGGCGGGGCGGCGTCGATCAGGCTGTCTATGGTGCGGCGCGCCAGCCGCCATCCGGCTTGGCCGATGAACAGCGCAACACCCAGGGCCGCCACACCATCGCCGCGCGTAAAACCCCAACGCACAGCAATCAGCCCCAGCAGCACCAGCACCGACGACACCATATCGCTGGAAAAATGCAACGCATCGGCGGCCAAGGCCTCACTGGATTCCTCAAAGGCCACTTTGGCAAGCCCGCGCCAGCGCCAGGCATCAACCGCGATGGACACCAAAAGTACTGCAAAGACAGCGGGCCCGGCACTGATTTGAAGTGGCAACACCAGCCGCTGCACCGCCTCGATGACGACAAAGGTGGCGAGCGCCAGCAACATGGCGGTTTCAGCGAGCGCCGCCAGGGGCTCCAGCTTGGCATGGCCGAATTGATGCTCGTCGTCAGCCGGGCGCGCCGCCTCACGGATCGCATAATAGGTCAGGATGGTCGCTGCCGTGTCGAGCGCGGCATGGCCTGCTTCCGAGAGCAGCGCCAACGAGCCCGAAGCCAGCCCCGCCAGAAACTTGGCCAAAGTCAGCAGGGCGCTGGCGGCAATCGAGGCGCGTGCCGCCCGCTGTTTGCGCGCCAGGCTGGCAGAATCAGCGCCATCCCTGTCCTGCGTGGCATCGTTGGATGATCTCTGCACGCGACGCGTTCCTGCATTGCTGAGGACAGCGATTGCCGCCCGGTCTCGACCCTGCAATACTACCGACCGAAAAGGCAACTGGGAGAGGACGATTATGCGTTATTTGCATACCATGGTGCGGGTCAAAAGTCTTGAGGAGGCGTTGGATTTTTATTGCAACAAGCTCGGACTCATTGAAGTACGGCGCACGACAAGCGAAAAGGGCCGCTACACTTTGGTGTTTCTGGCTGCGCCCGGCGACGCGGCGACCGCCAAAACATCCCGCGCCCCGCTGGTTGAACTGACGTGGAACTGGGATCCGGAAGCCTACACCGGCGGGCGCAATTTCGGCCATCTCGCCTATGAGGTCGATGACATTTACGCCTTCTGCGACCGGCTGATGAAGGCCGGCGTCACCATCAACCGCCCGCCACGCGATGGCAATATGGCTTTCATCCGCTCGCCGGAAAACATCTCCATCGAGTTGTTGCAAAACGGCCCGCCAAAGCAGCCTGCCGAGCCATGGCTGTCGATGCCGAATATTGGCGTCTGGTGAGATCAGCGCCTGATATCCTTAACGCTACCAGCGCAGGTTGCCCGGCTATCAGGCTGGGCAACACTGACACCAGAATGTCAGGTGTTTCAATCTTGTGACTGACGCTTCACCGCCCCATCAGCGCGCGCACATGTGCGCTCGCTGAATCGGCAAGTCCTTCAAGGTCATAGCCACCTTCCAGGAATGAAACCACGCGGTCGTGGCAATGGTGGGCGGCAAGGTCGCAGAGCTTGCCGGTCATCCAGTAAAAATCATCGGCCTCCAATTCGAGATTGGCCAGCGGGTCAAATTTATGTGCGTCAAATCCGGCTGACAGCAGAATCAAATCAGGCGCAAAATTATGCACGCGCGGCAGCACGATCTGCCGAAACGCCTCACGAATCGCTCGGCCGTCATCACCAGCGTGCATGGCAACATTGCAGATTTGGTCGTGGAGGCCGGTATCTTCAGGCATTCCCGTGCCGGGAAACAGCGGCATCTCATGGGTCGAGCAATAGAGCACATGGCGGTCGTGATAAAAAATCTCCTGCGTGCCGTTGCCGTGATGGACATCAAAATCGACAATCGCGACCCGTTCGGCACCATGGGCGGCCATGGCGTGCCGGGCGGCGATGGCAACGTTGTTGAGGAAGCAAAAGCCCATCGCCGTCTCGCGCCCGGCATGGTGGCCAGGTGGTCGCATGGCCACAAAGGCCTTGTCGGCGCGCCCCTGCAACACGGCGTCAACAGCCGCAATACCACCTCCGGCAGCGCGTTGTGCTGCAGGCCAAGTACCTGGATTCATGAGTGTATCGTCATCAATCCTGACGCGGCCCTGATGCGGTGCGCTTTGCTCCAGCGCTTGAATGAAACGCTCAGGATGCACCCGCATCATCTGCTCGGCCGTCGCCAATGGCGCTTCTTCACGCAGCAGCGCCTGAAACTCCTCGCGCTCCAGACGCTCAAACACCGCCTTGATGCGCTCAGGACATTCAGGGTGGCCAGCACCCATGTCATGCAGCAACGAGGCGGGATGTGTTAAAAGCAGCGTGCCCAAGCGCTCGTTCCGGTTCTTGTGATGTGGCGGTTCGTGAACGCAGCCTGCCCGAGGTGATGCGGAAATGCAACATCGGTGTGATTTTATCAAGGGCCTAGCCCATTGTGGCAATGTTGTGTTAACTACGACACGAATATTGTGCTGCGGATATTAAGAGGTTGCGGGCTCATGCGGTTCATGTCTTTTGGGGTTCTGGTGACGGCGGGTGTGCTTCTGGCGGGTTGCCAGTATGCGACGACTCCTGATCCCGCATTGTCGGTCTATGACAAGGCGCAATTCGCCAAGGTTCCCAAGGAGCCGATCTATCTGCCGTTCCACCGCTACATGGTCGATGACCCGACGGGCCAGCCACCTGGAACCGTTGTCGTCGATACCCATCGGCACTTCCTCTATTACGTGTTGCCTGACCACAAGGCGATGCGTTACGGCGTTGCCACCGGCGGCAAGAAATACGCATGGACCGGCGACGCGGTGATTGAGGACAAGAAGGAATGGCCGACCTGGACGCCCACAGCGTCGGAATACAAGCGCTGGTCATATCTGAAAGCTGCCATCCCGGGTGGAACCATGCCCGGCGGCGGCGACAACCCGCTCGGCGCGCGCGGCATGTATCTTTACATGAATGGCAAGGACACCGGCTATCGCATCCATGGCACCAATGAGCCGGGTGACATTGGCCGCAGCGTGTCCTCGGGCTGCATCCGCATGTCCAACATTGATGCCGTTGACCTCTATAACCGCGTCAAAATTGGCACGAAAGTGATTGTGGAATAATCAATCCGCCGCGCGGGCCAGCCGCGCTTTCACCGCCGCGCCAAACCAGATGGGCACGCGGTGGGCTTGGGTCTGCACCTGGATCAGGAGCGAACGGCAGGCGGGAGAGGGGTTGGTGCCGCAGTGGCGGATCAGCCATTCGCCCTGCGCCTAGTTGATCACGCCGGTGGGGCGTAAATCCCAAATAATGTGCGCCGCCATTGTCGTGACAAAAAAACTCTCCCAGCCCGCGCATTTGGCGGTGGGATCGGCGTCGAGCTGAAACAGGTGCTCGTAAAAATCATCGCTCCCCGCCTGCGTTTCGGCGGCCTCCGCCAGAAGGCGCAAATCTGCCATCGTCACCTGCAGATGCGGCGCGGGCAAGGTGGTGTGAAAGCCAGCATTCAACACGGCGCGATCTCCGACAGGGCCGGGTTGGGCCCGGGCCTGATCTGAAGCGATCATGCTCACGGCCCCTTGACGCAAGGTAAAAGCCGCAGCCTGGTTGGATTCGTGGTGAACGCTTGGCAAAGGCGCTCGCGCAAATCTTGGTCGCGGCGCGTCTCGAAATTGGATCACTTCAGCCAGATTTAGCTTAAAGACATTCTGCCCGCGCGCCCTCACAGCGGGATGTTGTCGTGCTTTTTCCACGGGTTTTCCAGCGCTTTGCCGCGCAGCATGGCCAGCGCCCTGGCGACGCGGCGGCGGGTGGCGTGCGGCATGATCACTTCGTCAATATAGCCGCGCTCTGCGGCCACAAACGGCGACAGGAACCGCTCCTCATATTCCTTCGTGCGCTCGGCGATCTTGGCTGGATCATTCATGTCGGCGCGGAAAATGATTTCGACAGCGCCCTTGGCCCCCATCACCGCAATCTGCGCGGTGGGCCAGGCGTAATTGACATCGCCGCGCAAATGCTTGGAGGCCATCACGTCGTAGGCGCCACCAAAGGCCTTGCGGGTGATGATTGTCACCTTGGGCACTGTCGCCTCGGCGAAGGCAAACAGCAGCTTCGCGCCATGCTTGATCAGCCCGCCATATTCCTGCGCTGTGCCGGGCAGGAAGCCGGGGACATCGACCAGCGTGATGATCGGAATGTTGAAGCAATCGCAAAAGCGCACAAAGCGCGCCGCCTTGCGCGAGGCATCCGAATCGAGCACTCCAGCCAGCACCATCGGCTGATTAGCGACAAGTCCCACCGTGCGCCCCTCGATACGGGCAAAACCGGTGATGATATTGCGGGCGTGGGCTTCCTGAATCTCAAAAAAATCGCCCTCATCGACCATTTTGGCGATGAGTTCGTGCATGTCATAGGGCTTGTTGGCGCTATCGGGGATGATGGTATCGAGCGACAGGTCAATGCGCTCGCCATCGTCAAACGTCGGGATTTCCGGCACATCGGCGGTGTTGGAGGCGGGCAGAAAGTCGATCAGGCGGCGCATTTGCAGCAGCGCCTCGACATCGTTGTCATAGGCCTTGTCGGCGATGGAAGATTTGGTGGTGTGCACCGAAGCTCCGCCCAGTTCCTCGGCGGTCACGCTCTCGTTGGTGACGGTTTTCACCACTTCCGGCCCGGTGACAAACATGTAGGATGTGTCGCGCACCATGAAGATGAAGTCGGTCATGGCAGGTGAATAGACGTCGCCCCCCGCGCATGGCCCCATGATCACTGAAATCTGCGGAATGACTCCGGAGGCCAGCACATTGCGCTGGAACACCTCGCCATAGCCGCCGAGCGCCGCCACGCCCTCCTGGATGCGCGCCCCGCCGGCATCGAACAGGCCAATGATCGGCGCGCGGTTTTTCAGCGCCATATCCTGGATCTTGGTGATTTTCTGGGCGTGCGTCTCGGACAACGAGCCGCCGAACACCGTAAAATCCTTGGCGAACAGAAACACCGTGCGGCCATTGACCGTGCCCCAGCCGGTGACGACGCCATCGCCCGGCACATGGCTTTTCTCCATGCCAAAATCGGTGGCGCGGTGCTGGACGAACATGTCGAATTCCTCGAACGAGCCATCGTCGAGCAAAAGCTCGATGCGCTCGCGCGCCGTGAGCTTGCCGCGCTTGTGCTGGGCCGCAACACGCGCCGCGCCACCACCAGCCCTCGCACCGGCACGGCGGGCTTCGAGAGTTTCGAGAATCTGTTTCATGGGCAGCAGCGCTCTTTGTTGCAGCAGGAATGTCCCTGCTTGTTAGCATAGCGCGCAGGCAATGCCAGCCGGACTTTCGGGTGTGTCGCGAAGGATCAGGCGGTGCCAGGCAGGGGCTGTTGATCTTGCCGGGAGTGTCGCCACAGCTTTGGTTGCATTAGGGTCGCATGCGTGGTATCATGTAACTACACATGCAACCTATGGAGGGCATCATGCCATCAATCCACGGATCAACCGGCAAGGTGGCGCGTCACCGCGCGCGGATGCGTGCTGCTGGGCTGCGTCCTGTCCAGTTTTGGGTGCCGGACACCCGCACGCCTGAGTTCGCGGAACAGGTGCGGAAGCAGTGCCAAAACCTCAAGGGCGACCCAACAGAAGCCGACGTTTTGCGCTTCACCGAAGAGGCGGCAACCCACATTAAGGGTTGGGCATGACGCAGCGAGGCGATTTGGTCACGGTTTCTCTGCAAGGCGACTTTGGCAAACCGCGACCAGCCTTGGTCGTTCAATCTGACCTTTTGACGGATTTGGAAAGCGTTGTGCTCTGCCCGGTCACAAGCGATCTGCGCAATGCTGCATTTCGCGTGACCGTGGAGCCTAATCCCGCCAATGGGTTGCGCACGCTTTCGCAAGTCATGGTGGACAAGCTTTCGACCCTGCCGCGTACCAAGATCAGCGAACCATTTGGCCGTCTTGATGAAGAGAGGATGAAGACGGTAGATCGGGCATTGCTGCTGGTCGTCGGCGTGATCTGATCCCCGATGACTCTGTCCGACAAACGAAGGTCAGGCAGTCTTGATTTCGTTGAGCAGATCGGGGTGGCGATCAAGCAGCTTGAACAGCTTGACCAGAGCCAGGGGCGGCTTGGTCTTGCCATTCTCGTAACACGAAAAGGCATATATTTCGTAGTAGTTGACTGGCTAAAACGCGCGCAACTCGGTCAACAATTCTCGATACGCGTTCAATAAATTTATTATGCTTTGTCGGTCTCCCAATCGCCCATTATGATCTCGCGTGCTTTTGTTCGGCTCATATTGCATTATACCACCAATTCTGTGCTTAACGAATAGATTTTCAAACTCTTCTACGGTTAACGACGCAACTCCCCATTTTTCTCTCATTCCGTGAATTGGACGCCCTCTCCAACCATGATCGTAAAACCGCTTAATCCACTTATTCGTCAGATCGACGTTTTTTTCACATGTCAGATAGATACGCTTAATATCCGGGTTTATTCGAAGTGATGCAGCGCCGTGCAACTTATATTCTCGTGGCACATTTTTCGCATCCCTCTCCGGCCAGCCGACAATCAAAAGACGTAATAGCTTTCCGTTGATTTCGAAATTCGCGTCGAATGACATCTGCTTCCGATGCCATTTCTTGACACCAAGCTGTTCCAACCCCGGTTTAAGAACATCTTCCCACAAGTCTCGCGCGCCTGGGCATAGCGTTGTAGCAAAAGTCTCTGGATCGCACCGAAGTTTGGGAACCTCTAAATTCGAAGAATAGTTTTGCAGCTTTTCGTCCGGTAAGATTCCACCAGAAGCTGGGCGCTGCCAGACGACTTCAAATCGCATTCCATCCCGAAGTACGTCCGCCCGCACATATGCTAACGGCCCATCGTGCGAGAAAGTCTCCCCGTGCGTGACGTACGACTTATCATAGAAATCCGTCATGATCATGAGGCCATATTTGCCAGATTCCAGAGCAACGGCGACCATGTCATTTAAGACATTCGGCTCAACTGATTGTTTTCCAATCGCATTTTGCCACAACTCCAATATATTAGAGAACGTTTGTACTTTTGTTGGAAAATTGATTGACGGTTTTACTTTTTCC
>DAICZI010000064.1 GCA_027311205.1 Beijerinckiaceae bacterium
CTCTTTATCGAGGCGGCGAATGGACACGATCTTGCGCATGATTTTAATGTCGAAACCGGAACCTTTGGCCTCGGAATAGACCTCCTTGATGGTCTCGGAGACCGTGCGCTTTTCTTCCTCCAGATGTTCAATGCGCTCAATGAACGCGAGCAACTGTCCGGCTTCAACATGGTCATTCATCCGCAGTGATTCCTTTTTTCAACGATGGGAGGCCGAGCAAACATCACGCCTGGCGCGAGTCAAGCCCGGCGGGCAGAATGGGTCCTAAGCGCATGTCATGGCTATTGGGTAAACGAAACCGGCCCTTGCCTGGCAGAAGGCGTTTGGGATGAGGGGCAATGGGCAGCAGTCATCTGAACTAATGCTATCTCCATGATATCAGATAGATAGTTCGATATTCTGGTCAGCGCCCTTCCGGGTCGCAGCGCTCAGCAGCTACCCAGGCCAGATCGTCAAATCCCTCGACGGCAGGACATCCTGCGTCTAGCCAGCGGCCATCCTCATGCCGCGATCACGGCGTCGTTCCTGCGTTGGCTGATAGGCAATGCGGGCATGGGCGGCGCAGTAGGGACCAGCACCAAAGGGCGATTTTGCGCCGCAATAGCTGAAATCCGCTGTCATGGGATCGCCGAGTGGCCAACGACAGGTGGTTTCGCGCAGTTCCATGATCGAAATGCTTTCGCACATCGGCACCACGACGCTCTCGGCCACTTGCACCTGTCGTTGCGGGGCGATGTGGGTCTGCAATTCGAGCTTGGGTGCCAGCACGGTGTTGCCCTGGACGATGGGGCCAGCCGGTTGCGCCTTGCGCGTCGTGTGCGAGGGCTTGGACTTGACGATGCCGCCCTCCTCTACCTTGGTGCGCTCCGAAAGGCCGAGCCGGTGAATTTTGCCGATCACCGCATTGCGGGTGACACCTTCACCCAAAACACCTGCGATGGTTTTGGCGCTGGATCCATCGGCCCACATGGTGCGGAGCGTTTCAATACGTTCATCGGTCCAGGACATATGCGCTCTTCCTCTATTGACACTGGCCAAGCCAGCTTGCGGACGTTCCGGCCCGGCGGCCAGACTCCCGCATTCTCGCTCCACCGGTCTTTCCGGTGTCGATTACGCCTGCACGCTTGACTTTGAAACTTGCGACGACAAACCGCCGCTCTCGCTCTTGCTGTTACACCAGCCACTGATTCGGGCGCAAGAGTCGGTTAACGATTGATGAAGAATTGTCCCCAGCCGCATTCATATTTCGTGCGTTTGTGCCGCGAAAGTGCGGCTTGCCAAGCCAGACCGGCACGGGCACAGTGGCTTTTCCAGACGAGTGACGTGGTCGGGGGAGGTCTTTTTGATGCGGCGTGCAGACAGGTGGGCAGTTCTGGCGGCTTTGGCGGGGTTGGCGGCTATCTTGCCAGGCGCATCCGGCGCGACGAACCCGACATTGCATGTGAAAATCGGTCTGATCAGGATGCCGCACACCAAAGACACGATCTCGCTGATGGATATGCCGCCGCCCGATGACATGGTGGCCGGTGCCAGAATGGCGGTGGCTGACGATAATACCACCGGCACCTTCATGAACCAATCATTTGAACTGATCGACGAAGTGGTGCCGCGCCATGGCGATCCACTTCCCGCCTTGAAGGACCTCGCGGCCAAGGGCGTTTCGCTCGTCATTACCGATCTGCATGCGGCTGATTTGCTGAAAGTGGCCAGTGACGCGCAAGCCAAGGGAATGCTATTCCTCAACGCCACGGCTGAAGCCGACAGCCTGCGCCAGCAGGATTGCCGCGCGAACGTGATCCACGTTGCGCCCGAACGCCAGATGCTGACCGATGCCGTGGCGCAGTATTTTATCGTGAAGCAATGGCCGCATTGGTTCATTGTGCAGGGATCGCACCCCAAAGACGCGCTTCTGGCAGCAGATTATGTCGCCTCGGCCAGGAAATTCGGGGGCATCGTGGTGGGGACGCGCACCTTTGTTGACAAGGGCGGCGGCCGGCGTTCGGACTCCGGCATTGTCCAGACCTCGAAACTGATGGGCCTGTTCACTCAGCAGATGCCGAGCTATGACGTGCTCATCGCTGCCGATGAAAGCCATGTTTTCGGTTCTTATCTGCCCTACACGACATGGGATCCGCGCCCCGTGGCCGGCTCGGGTGGGCTTGAACCAAGAACCTGGGATTTTTCGCACGAGGCCTGGGGCGCGGCACAGATGCAGAACCGTTTTGTCGCGAGATTCCATCGGCGCATGACCGAGCGCGATAATCAGGCGTGGGTGGCCGGGCGGATGATTGGTCAGGCGGTCTCGAAACTCAACACCGCTGATCCGGCGAAATTGCGGGCCTTTATGGTGTCGCCGAAGTTTGACATCGCCGATTACAAGGGCGTGCCGCTCAGCGTGCGCCCCTGGGATCAGCAGGTGCGCCAGCCGATTCTGCTCAGCGATGGCCGCATGGTGGTGTCAGCTTCGCCGCAACCGGGTTTCCTCAACCCGGTCTCCACCCTCGACACACTGGGCATCGACAGGCCGGAAACCAAATGCAAACTCAAGTAAGCGCTGCGGCGGCTTTGGAAGTTGCCCATGTCAGTCATTCCTATGGCGCCCGCAAAGCGCTCGACGATGTTTCGTTCAGCGTGCCTGCGGCCAGGTTTTGCGTGCTGCTCGGCCCCAATGGCGCGGGCAAGAGCACGCTGTTTGCGCTGGTGACGCGCCTGTTTGCGATGCGTCATGGGGCGATCAGCATTTTTGGCCATGATGTTTCGAGCACACCAGGCGAGGCCCTGCGCCGTCTTGGCGTGGTGTTCCAGGCGCGCACGCTTGATCTTGATCTTTCGGTTGAGCAAAACCTGCTCTATCACGCCGCTTTGCATGGCATAGGCGCGAAACGCACCAGGCAATTGTCACGCGCAGTGCTGGAACGGGTCGGCATGGCCGAGCGCGCCGATGACAAGGCGCGTGATCTTTCCGGCGGGCAAATGCGCCGTGTCGAAATCGCCCGTGCGCTGCTGCATGGCCCGCGCCTGCTGCTGCTCGACGAGCCAACCGTCGGCCTTGACATGCAGGCGCGCACTGACATTCTTGCCTATGTCCGCCGTTTGGTGGCGGAGACCGGCATTGGCGTCCTCTGGACGACGCATCTGCTTGATGAAATCCACCCCGCTGATGATGTGATTGTCATGCACAAGGGGGCGATATTGCAGCAAGGCTCAGCCGCTGGCATTGCCGCGGCGCTGGATGTGCCCGATATCAAGAGCGCCTTCGCAAAGCTCACCGGGTCGCGACCGGTTGATGTGAGCGAGTTGGTATGAGGATGAGTGGCCATGACGACGCTTGAGCAAAGCCTGGATATTTCGTCGCTTGGCCAGGAAATGCCCGCAGGGTTCACGTGGAAGCACTATGCCATTTGCGCGCGCGGCATCATCTGGCGCGAGGCGTTGCGTTTCATCCACCAGCGCGAGCGCTTTGTCTCGGCGCTGGTGCGGCCGCTGGTCTGGCTATTTATTTTCGCCGCCGGCTTCCGCTCGGTGCTCGGCCTTTCGATCATACCGCCCTACAAGACTTATATTCATTATCAGGATTATATCACGCCCGGCCTGATGGCGATGATCCAGCTTTTCAACGGCATGCAATCATCGCTCTCGATGATTTACGACCGCGAAATGGGCAATATGCGCACCTTGCTGGTGAGCCCGCTGCCACGCTGGTTTTTGCTCACTTCCAAACTCATGGCAGGCACGCTGGTTTCGATCATGCAGGTCTATGCCTATCTTCTGGTCGCCTGGTTCTGGAATGTTGTGCCGGATTCCAACTGGGGCTATGTCACCGTGCTGCCCGCCATGCTGCTTTCCGGCTTCATGCTGGGCGCGCTCGGGATGTTTATCTCGTCGGCGATCAAGCAACTCGAGAATTTCGCGGGCGTGATGAACTTCGTGATTTTCCCGATGTTTTTTGCCTCGTCGGCACTGTACCCCTTGTGGAAAGTGCGCATGGGCAGCCCGTGGCTGGCCGATTATTGCGAATTCAACCCGTTTACCCATGCGGTCGAGTTGATCCGCTTTGCGCTGTATCAGCAGGTCAACTGGACATCACTGGCGGTGGTGGCCGGCTGCACGGTGATTTTCCTCACCGGGGCGATCATCGCCTATGATCCCTCGCGCGGCATGCTGGCGCGCAAAGGGGGTTGAGGGCCTTGGAGACACGTTTGCACAGCAGAACGCTGACCTTCGCGCAGCGCCTGGGCGGCGAGGCGCACGACTTCTGATGCCTGCAGGAGTTGCTTGGTCAATGGGCTGGTCTTGCGCCAGATCATGCCAATGACGCGCGTGGGCCTGGGGTTTTGGAAGCGGCTAATCGACACGGTTGCCGAGCGGGTCTCCACAGCCACGGCCATTTCCGGGATCAAAGTCACGCCAATGCCCGCGCTGACCATTTGCACAAGGGTCGAGAGCGAACTGCAATCCAGCATTTCGCGCGGCCGTGACGCCGCCATCGCGCAGAACGACAGGGCCTGATCACGAAAGCAATGCCCCTCTTCGAGAAGCAGCAGCCGCATTTCACGCAGCATTTTGGCGTCGGGAACAGGTTTGCCCGCATCCTCGCTTGGCCGCACCAGGACAAACTCCTCGGAAAACAGCGGCACCTCGATGAAGGAAGGTTCGGACACCGGCAGCGCAACAATGGCCGCGTCGATCCGGCCTTCCGCCAGTTCCTGAATCAGGGTCGGTGTGAGTGTTTCGCGCACGTTGATGTCAAGGTCTGCATAGGCTTGCGTCAGGCTGCGGATGACTGACGGCAACAGATAGGGCGCAACGGTGGGTATGATGCCGAGGCGCAGCCGTCCCAGCATCCGGTCCCGCGACGCCCGCGCCAGCCCCTCGGCTTCAACCACCGAACGCAGGATATCATGAGCGCGCAACGCGAATTCTTCGCCAAAGCTGGTGATGGTGACTTGCCGCGCCCCGCGCTCAAACAACGCGGCCCCGAGCGACTCTTCCAACTCCTTGATCTGCTGCGAGAGCGCCGATTGGGAAATCGTGCAGGCATCGGCGGCGCGGCCAAAGTGCCGATGGCGCGCCAGCGCCTCGAAATAGCGGATCTGCTTCAAGGTGAAATTTATCATTAGCTTGTCTTATCACTGCAATAATAAAATGCAACTTACACTAATGGCGCGAGTTTGCTACGACTAAGACTTCCGCAGCGAGGCGGTGGTGATGGCCCAGCAGCCGGGCGGGACGGTGTGGAGCACACCGTGCGATATTGATGATATGGGTTGTCACGTTCGCAGTTGTCCTGAAATGGTCGTGTTTCAGCATCATTTTGTCACGGCCAAGACGCCGCTTGTGTGGCACCAGGGATATCTGCCAGGACTATCTGGATGAGAGTTGGTGCCGGAGCTTCGTCACAGGATGGCCGGGTATGATCCAGGCAAGAGTTTAGGCAAAGCAGCCCCTATGGGAGAGAAAAATGAATACACATGATACCAAAGTCGTCGGCAGTTGTCCGGTCGCCCACGGGGCGCGGCCTAACGCGACCCATGCGGGCCGGTCCAACAAGGATTGGTGGCCAAAACAGCTCAACCTCAAGATTTTGCACCAGAATTCGGCCCTGTCCGACCCGATGGGCAAGGCCTTCAACTATGCCGAGGCGTTCAAGTCGCTCGATTTGAAGGCCCTCAAGCAAGACCTTTTTGCGCTGATGACGGATTCGCAGGCCTGGTGGCCGGCCGATTACGGGCATTACGGGCCGTTTTTCATCCGCATGGCATGGCACAGCGCCGGCACCTACCGGACTGGCGACGGGCGTGGCGGTGCTGGAGCCGGCACGCAGCGTTTTGCGCCTCTCAACAGCTGGCCAGACAATGTCAATCTCGACAAGGCGCGGCGGTTGCTTTGGCCGATCAAGCAGAAATACGGCGACAGGATTTCCTGGGCTGATCTGATGATTCTTGCCGGCACTTGCGCACTGGAATCCATGGGACTGAAAACATTCGGCTTTGGTGGCGGGCGTGTTGACGTCTGGGAACCGCAGGAAGACATTTATTGGGGCAACGAGGACACGTGGCTTGGCGACAAGCGCTACACGGGCGATCGCGACCTCGAAAACCCGCTTGCCGCGGTGCAGATGGGCTTGATTTACGTCAACCCAGAAGGGCCGAACGGCAAGCCGGATCCGCTGGCTTCGGCGCGCGACATTCGCGAGACTTTTCTGCGCATGGCGATGAATGATGAAGAGACCGTGGCGCTCGTTGCGGGCGGACACACTTTCGGCAAGACACATGGCGCGGGCGATGCCGCACACGTTGGTGCTGCACCGAAGGCGCAGGTCTGGAAGAGCAGGGCCTGGGCTGGAAGAACAAGATGGGCAGTGGCGTCGGTGTTGATACGATTTCCAGTGGATTGGAAGGCGCATGGACGCCCAACCCGGTGCTCTGGGACAATGGCTATTTCGACACTTTGCTTGGTTACGATTGGGAACTGGTCAAGAGCCCGGCGGGCGCGTTCCAGTGGACGCCCAAAAACGCTGCAGCAGCAGGCACGGTTCCCGATGCCCACGACCCGACCAAGGGGCATGCGCCGATCATGTCAACGGCCGACATGGCCTTGAAGCTCGATCCGATTTATGCGCCGATTTCAAAACGTTTCCATGAAAACTCGGCGGAATTTGCCGATGTTTTCGCGCGGGCGTGGTTCAAGCTCACGCACCGCGACATGGGGCCGCGTGCGCGCTACCTCGGTGCGGAAGTGCCTGCAGAAGTGTTGATCTGGCAGGACCCGGTTCCCGCCGTGACGCACGAACTGATCAACGCGCAGGATATCGCAGGGCTGAAGGGCGAAATTCTCGCTGCAGGCCTCGGCATCTCCGCTTTGGTTGGGACAGCATGGGCCTCAGCATCAACCTTCCGCGGCTCAGACAAACGCGGCGGGGCCAATGGTGCGCGCATCCGCCTCGCGCCGCAGAAGGATTGGGAGGTCAACCAGCCCGCCCAACTGGCCAAAGTGCTGAAAGCTCTGGAGGCCATTCAGGCAAAATTCAATGCCGCCCAGTCGGGAGGCAAGCGCGTTTCGTTGGCCGATCTCATCGTGTTGGGCGGTTCTGCGGCGGTTGAACAAGCGGCCAAGAACGCCGGTCACAAGATCGAAGTGGCCTTCACACCAGGGCGCAGCGATACGACGCAGGCTGAAACCGACGTCGAGAGCTTTGCCGTGCTCGAACCCATCGCCGATGGGTTCCGCAACTATCTCAAGCCTGGCTGTGCCGCAACGGCTGAGGAATTGCTGGACAAGGCGCAGTTGCTGACGCTGACGGCGCCGCAAATGACGGTCCTGGTCGGTGGCTTGCGGGTGCTCAACGCCAACTTCGGACAGGCGCAGCATGGCGTCTTTACCAAGCGGCCAGAAGCGCTCACCACGGATTTCTTCGTCAACCTGCTTGATATGAACACGGTTTGGACGCCGGTTTCCGACAAGCATGACGTTTTCGAGGGCCGTGATCGCACCACCCATGCGCTGAAGGGCACCGGAACGCGGGTTGATCTGGTCTTCGGGTCAAACTCGCAACTGCGGGCTCTGGCCGAAGTCTATGCCTGCAAGGGCGCTGAGGCGAAGTTCGTGCATGACTTTGTGGCCGCCTGGAACAAAGTGATGAATGCGGATCGCTTTGACATAGCGGCGAAGCCCACCGCCTGATCAGGACGGGGGGCAGGCCGCGCCCTGCCCCCAGCAACGTAAACAGGCGCGCGCCTGTTTGCGGAAGCGTGCCTAGTGACCTGCGTCATTGCTTTTGACGCCAAGTTCTGAATCACTGTCGCTGGAT
>DAICZI010000065.1 GCA_027311205.1 Beijerinckiaceae bacterium
CCTCTATATTGTCCCCAATGGCTGCCGTCTGGATGATTCCATCGAGGCGGCCCACGATATTGGCCTGCGTTTCCACGCAACGCGCGGTGCGATGAGCGTCGGCCAAAGCCATGGCGGCCTGCCGCCCGACAGCGTGGTGGAAGATGAAGCCTTTATCCTGAAGGATACCCAGCGGGTGATCGAGGCCTGGCATGATCCAGGTCGGCTCGCCATGACAAGGGTTGGAGTTGCGCCCTGCTCGCCGTTTTCGGTGAGCGATGCCTTGATGCGCGAATCGGCTAAACTGGCGCGGTCACTGGGCGTTGGCTTGCACACGCATCTGGCCGAGAATGACCGTGATGTCGCCTACAGTTTTGAGGTCTACGGCGTCAGCCCGGCGCATTATGCCGAGGAACGCGGGTTTCTGGGGCCCGATGTCTGGCATGCCCATTGCGTCAGGCTTGATGACGAAGGCATCAGGCTGTTTGCGCAAAGCGGCACCGGCATTGCTCATTGCCCGTGCTCGAACATGCGGCTGGCTTCCGGGATCGCGCCGGTGCGTTTCATGTGCGATGCCGGGGTCAATGTCGGGCTTGGCGTCGACGGCTCGGCTTCCAATGATTCAGGCCACATGCTGGCCGAGGCGCGCCAGGCCATGCTGCTGCAACGGGTCGGCTTCGGGCCTGCCGCCATGAGCGCCCGCCAGGCGCTGGAACTTGCAACGCGGGGCGGCGCCAGGGTGCTGGGGCGCGATGATATTGGCCAGATTGCGCCGGGGATGGCGGCGGATGTCATCGCCTTTGACATGCGCGGCATCGCCCATGCCGGCGCGCAGGGCGATCCCGTCGCGGGGCTGCTGTTTGGCACGCCCGGCACGGTGGCACTGAGCATCATCAATGGCCGGGTGGTGGTGAAGGATCAGCGGCTGCAATCCATGGATTTGGGCAAAATCATCGCGCGCCACAATGATTTTGCCGCGGCGCTGCTGGCTTGACCGCGCCGCCCGGAACCGGGCACATCATGGTCGCAGAAATGCCCGAGTTTTAATGAGCATGACGATGCCCTGGTATCGAGGAGCCCAGATGAAACACTTTAGCCTGTTTGCCGCCGCGCTACCCCTTTTTGCCATGCCAGCCGCCTTCGCTGCGCCTCTGCAGGCAGCCTCGAAAATCACGCAGGTGACGGTCTATCCCGGTCGCGCCAGCGTGACGCGCGAGGCCGACGTCGTTTTGCCCGCCGGAACATCCGAAGTGGTTTTTTCGGGTCTGCCGCAGGGGATTGACAGCCAGGCCTTGCAGATTGGCATTGCCGGGGCCAAAGGCGTCAGCCTCGGTGAGGTGGATGTAACCCCCTCGGCCGCGAGCCGCAATGTGCCGCCCAATCCCATGGCGCAGCGAATCAAGAAACTCGCCGATGAGCGCGCCGCCCAACAAGTCGTGATCGACACGCTCAGGGCCAAGCGTGGCATGATGCTGCATTTTGCTGCGACAAGTCCGGCGAAGCTGACGCTTGATGGCAAGCCGCTGGATATTGACCAATGGTCAAAAGCGTTTGACTCGCTGGAAGCGGCGCTCGCCAAGACCAGCGATGAATTGCGCGTCGCCAAGGCCAAGCAGGCCGATATTGATGCCGCGCTTGCCAGTTTGCGCAGCACGCCGCCGCCAAGCCCCGTCCAGCGCTCACGCGATATCAGCTTGGCGGTCACCTCAGCCAGCGCGATCACGGCGCATGTCACTTTGACTTATCAGGTGATGGGTGCCGGCTGGACACCGGTTTATGAAGCGCGGTTGAGCATGGGGTCAGATCCGAAGACCGCTGATGTCAACCTGATCCGTCGTGCCGAGGTCCGCCAGTCGACCGGCGAGCCCTGGAACAACGTGAAGCTGACACTGTCGAACAGCACGATCGGCTACAGGACCAAAGCGCCGGATGTCACGACGCAACTGGTTGATATTCTGCCCAAGGCGCCGCCGCCCCGTCCGGTGCTCCAGACTATGTCGAAATTCGCAGCCGCACCCATGGTTGACGCGCGCCAGGCGGCGCAAGTGACGCACCACGGCATCGACGTCGCCTTCAAGGTGCCCGGCACGGTCTCGCTGGGTGGCCAAGGCGTTCAGGCGCAGTTTGAATTGACCAACACCAAGGCCGCAGCGGCATTGCGGCTGAAAATCGCTCCGGCTTTCAGCCAAATGGCTTTTGTGGACGCTATTTTGGCCAATGATCCGAAAATCGCCCTTTTACCCGGCCCGGTGAGCCTTTATCGCAACGGCTTGTTCGTCGGCAAAGCCTATGTGCCGCTGACAGCCCCCGGTGCCAGGCTCGATCTTGGCTTTGGCGCTGATCCGGGAATCAAGGTCGCACGCCACACGGTCAATCTCGACAAAGCCGGGCCGGGGTTTATCAGTTCAAGCCGCACGCAGACCTGGGATTACAGCACCGAAATCACCAATACCCATGACTTTCCCGTGGAAGTCGAGGTAGTGGATCGCGTGCCCGTGTCGCAAAACAATGATGTCAGCGTCAAACTGCTTCCGCAAACATCTCCGGGCACGGCGAAGCCCAGGCCCGGTCAGCGCGGCCTGATGTTCTGGAATTTTACCCTCAAGCCGCAGGAAGTGCGCACCCTGCGCCTCGCCTGGCAGGTGCAATGGCCCGATGGCCGCCAACTCGGCTATCACGCCGCGGGGCCGCGCCCGCTTAATTGACGATGAAGGTGCCGAGCGACATGGGCCGCTGACCGACGGCAATCTGGGCGTCGAGCTTGAGTGTCGTGAGGTTGAAGGTCGCCAGCAGGTTGTCGCCAGCACAAAAGCCGACCAGGCGATGTTGTTGGGCATCGACGGCAAGCCCGCTCGGTTGCTGGCAAGCTTTGATGGTGGAACTGACGCGCTGCTTGACCAGATCAATGACCGAAATGGCATTGTCGCCGCTCTCGCTGACATAGGCGCGGGTCGTGCCAAGGGCAACCGCGTAGGGCGCTTTGCCCAGTTCGACGCCACCCACCACCTGCTCGGAAGGAATGTCGATGATCGAGAGGTTTTGTGCCATGCTGTTGACGACATAGGCGCGGCGACCATCCGCCGAAATGGCAATGCTGGTCGGGGCCGCACGCACCTTGATGCGAGCGACCTGGCGGAAATCGGCGGCATCGATCAGCGAAACATTGTTGTCATCGCGGTTGGCCACAAGAATCTTGCTGCCGTCGGGTGTCACGGCGACGCCAGCCGGGTAAGCTCCGGTTTTAAGAACCCGCAGCACTCCCGAATTGCGCGGGTTTATTTCAAGCAAGAGGTTGTTTTCGATGTCGGTGACGTAAATGCGGGTGGAATTCGGATCGGCCGCAACGCCGAGCGGGGTTCCGTCAATAGGGATGCGGCGGATCAATTGGCGCTTGGCGGCATCGACGACGCCGACCATGCGACCGGCCTGCGAACTGACGTAAAGGCTGCGACCATTCACGGCGACGGCTGATCCGCTCGGCACCATGCCCAGCTTCAGCGTACCTGCTTGATTCATGGTTGCCAGATTGACGAAGGTCAAGTCCTGCGAACCCTGATTGAGCGCCACCGCCGTCTGTGCCGCTACGGGCGCGGTGACCAGCAAAAACAGCAGACCTGCCAGAATATATCGCATTCCGATGATCCTCACTTGCCGATGATCCTCACTTGGGTGAAAACACCACGCCCCACGGCAACTGACCGACAGGGATGGAGACCAGGGGCTTCTGGCTGGCAATATCGACCACGGTCACGTCGTTGGAAACGCCGTTGACAGCCCAAAGCTGCTTGTTGTCGGGTGTGATCGCCATTTGCCAGACACGCTGGCCAACCAGGAGATATTTGAGGATTTTTTTTGTTTTGACGTCGATCACCGCCACGCGGTTGGCCGGGCCCAGGGCGACGTAGGCAATCTTGTCATGGGCGGTGAAGCGGATGCCGACCGGCTGGATTTCCTCCGCGGTCAATCCGGGCACCGCAAACTCGATTTTCGATGTGACTTTCCAGGTCTTGGGATCAATGATGCTCACCGTGCCGCCTACTTCTGACGAGACCCAAAGTTCAGACTGGCTATGGGTGAATTGGGCAACGCGTGGCCGTTGATCCACGAGCACATTGGCGATGATTTTTTTGGTAGCGACGTCAATGACATGCGCCATATTGGTGGTTTCGGATGTATTAACGACATATTTGCCGTCCGGGCTCATGGCCATGCCTTCGGGCTCAACCCCCACGGGTATGGTTGCCACCACTTTATGCGTCTTGGGATCGAGGACGGTGACGAGATTGTCATTTTCGTTGGAAAGATAGATCAAGCCATCCTGCGGCCCGACGATCAGAAATTCCGGATCATTTCCAGAGGGCAGGTCATATTTTACTTTGAGGCTTTTGGTGTCGACGACGCGCACGGTATTGTCGTTGCCGAGACAGACATAAAGCTCCGTACCATCATTGCTGAGGGCTACCCCACGCGGTCTTTGGCCGATGGGAAAGGTTTTGATGACCTTGTCAGTTTTGGTATCGATGGCGGTGATTGAATCACCTTTTTCATTGGAAACATAGGCCGTGTAAGCCAAGGTCGGCGTTGCCGTAGATGCCATGAGGACTGTCGCCAAAAAAATTCTACGGCCGCGTGCGCGAATGATCATGAGAATGCCCCGGTTGTGTCATCCCTGAAACATGACCATAACGGCACGGTGTCGGGAATCAAATGAATTCGAATGGCAGAATTGCCGCAAGCGGGCTTGTCATGCAGCCGGATGTTTCGCACTCTGCATGGTCGCTGGAACCAATGTCCGGCTGGCATCGGAACAATTGAGGGCAGAATGGTGCAGGCAACGGGTGACGGGCGAACGACGTTGCGCAGCGGCGGGCAGGTGCTGGTGGATCAACTCCGCATTCAAGGCGTGCGCCGGGTGTTTTGTGTGCCGGGCGAGTCCTATCTTGCCGTGCTTGATGCGCTGTATGATTCGGGCATTGAGGTGATCGTCTGCCGCCAGGAGGGCGGCGCGACCATGATGGCCGACGCCTATGCCCGGCTCACCGGGGAGGTCGGGGTGGTGTTCGTCACGCGCGGCCCCGGTGCCACCAATGCTGCACCCGGCATCCATATCGCCGAGCACGACAGCGTGCCGCTCATCCTGTTCATCGGCCAGGTTGCGCGCTCGATGCGCGGGCGCGGTGCATTTCAGGAAATGGATTTTGGCGCGGTTTTCAGCTCGTTCAGCAAATGGGTGGCCGAAATTGCTGCCGCTGAACGGGTGCCTGAAATGCTGTCGCGGGCGTTTCATCTGACCAGACAGGGCCGCCCTGGCCCGGTGGTGCTGGCACTGCCCGAAGACATGCTGCGCGACAAGGTCGAGGTTGCCGACGCAACGCGTGCGACGCCGGCGCTGACATGGCCCGGCTCGACCCAAATGGCCGCTTTGCAGAAGCAGCTGTGGGCAGCGGCGCGGCCCGTCGCCATCCTTGGCGGGTCTGGCTGGAATGTCGAGGCGCGCGCAGCCTTTCAGCGCTTTGCCGAGCGTTTTGAACTGCCGGTCGCGACCTCATTTCGCCGCGCCATGCTGTTTGATGGCGATCACCCGCTTTATGCCGGGGAGATTGGCATTGGCCCCAACCCGAAGCTGCGGGCGCGGATTGCCGCAGCCGATCTCGTGCTTCTGGTGGGTGGGCGCATGAGCGAGATGCCCTCGCAGAACTATCAGCTCTTGGGCGTGCCGCAACCGCGCCAGAGCCTCGTGCATGTCCATGCCGACAGCGCCGAACTTGGCCGGGTCTATCATGCGGATCTGGCCATTCACGCCAGCCCCGTGGCCTTTGCCGCCGCGCTCGAGGCGCTGCAACCGCCCCGACAGATTGCGTGGGCGCAGACCGCCAATCAGGCGCGGACCGAATATGTGGCCTGGAGTGACGAGACGCCGCCAGCCCCCACTGGCATCGATATGGGCAAGGCTATGCTATGGCTGCGCCAGCACTTGCCGCCCGATGCAATTGTCAGCAATGGCGCGGGCAATTATGCAATCTGGCCGGGGCGGTTTTTGCGGTTTCGCCGCTTTGCCACGCAACTAGCCCCCACATCCTGCTCCATGGGTTATGGCGTCCCGGCAGGCGTGAGCGCGGCCATCGAGCACCGCGACCGGCTGGTGGTGGCCTTTGCGGGTGATGGCTGCTTCCTCATGAATGGCCAGGAATTTGCCACCGCCGTGCAATATCAGGCGAATGTCATTGTCATCGTGGTGGATAATGGCATGTATGGCACCATCCGGATGCATCAGGAGCGGCATTATCCAGGCCGGGTATCGGCGACAGCGCTGAAAAATCCCGATTTTGCGGCACTCGCCCGCGCCTATGGCGGCTTTGGCGCAACCGTCACGGACAATGCCGGTTTTGAAGCGGCTTTTGTCGCGGCACGGGCGGCGGCTCGCCCGGCGATCCTGCATGTTTTGACCAATCCCGAAGCCTTGACGCCAAACCTGCGGCTCACGCCCGCCCAAGCTGATCGATAAGGAAAGCCCCATCATGCGTGCCGCAGCTCTGGCCCTGTTTCTCCGCGAGTGGCGTGCGACCCGACGGATTGGCGGCGGCGCGGCCATGGGGGTGATTTTTTTCCTCATCCTGATCACCATCGTGCCCTTTGCCATGGGGCCGGAACCAAAGCTGCTCCGCCACATCGGCGCTGCGATCTTGTGGATTGCAGCACTGCTTTCGACCCTCATCGGGCTGGATAGACTGTTTCAGGCCGATGCTGAAGATGGCTCGCTTGATCTGCTGCATCTGAGCATCTTGCCGCTGGAACTGGTGGTGCTGGTGAAATGCGCCGCCCATTGGGCCTCGACCATCGTGCCGCTGGTTATTGTTGCGCCACTGTTTGGCACCCTGTTGCTGGCGATGTCGGCCAACCAGGTCTGGGTGGTGACGCTGACATTGCTCATCGGCACACCCGCGCTGACCTTGCTTGCCGCCATTGGCGCGGGCCTCACAGCAGGGCTGCGGCGCGGCGGGCTGTTGATACCGGTGCTGATTCTGCCCTTCACCATTCCCGTGCTGATTTTCGGCGTTGCCGCCGCAAATGCCGCCGATGGCGGGCTGATGCCGCTGCATGTGCCGCTGCTGGCGCTGACCGCTTTGTCACTCGCAACCCTGGCTTTAGCGCCCCTCGCTGCCGCCTGGGCCCTGAGGGCCGGGGCCGGATGACGGCTGTTCGCCAAGCGCCGCTGTAATCTCGGCGATGATGCTGATCGCCATCGCACGAGGATCGGACGCTGTCAGGATCGGCCTTGCCACGACCAGATGATCGGCACCGGCTCGGATAGCCTCGCCAGGCGTCATCACCCGTTTCTGGTCCCCTGTTGCACTTGATGACGGTCTGATGCCCGGAGTCACCAGCACCATTTCTGTCCCGAGTCTGGCCCGCATCGCCTGCGCCTCATGGGCGGACATCACCAGGCCATCAATGCCAATGGCCTGCGCCTGCTCCGCCCGCAAGGCTACCAGGTCAGCCACCCCAAGCCGGTATCCAGCTTCCTGAAGGTCAGCTTCATCAAATGAGGTCAGCACCGTCACCGCAAGCAGGCGCAGACTGGAGCCCGCCGTGCCGGCCCGCGCGGCCCTCATCGTCGGCACAAAGCCGTGAATGGTGAGAAAACTCGCGCCAAGCCGAGCAATCTGCGCGGTAGCGCGTTGGACGGTGTGGGGAATGTCGTGCAGCTTCAGATCGACAAAGACCTGCTTGCCGTCGCCGACCAGCCTCCGCACG
>DAICZI010000066.1 GCA_027311205.1 Beijerinckiaceae bacterium
GAGTGCGAGTGCGTCGACTGCTTCGCCGTTGACCAGAATATTCATTTTGACGAGATCGCTCTCGGCATAATCGGTGAGTTCGTAGTCGAAGCTGGCGTAGCCCTTCGAGCAGGATTTGAGGCGGTCATAAAAATCAAACACCACTTCGTTGAGCGGCAGATCATAGACCAGCATGGCGCGCGCGCCGACGTAATTCAAATCCACCTGCACGCCGCGCCGATCCTGGCAGAGTTTCAGGATGGAACCGAGATGCTCATCGGGCGTCAGGATGGTGGCCTTGATCCACGGCTCGCGGATTTCCTCGATTTTCATCACATCCGGCATGTCGGCGGGATTGTGCATCTCGATCATCGAGCCATCGCGCATCTGGATCTGGTAGATCACCGAGGGCGCCGTGGCGATGAGATCAAGGTTGAATTCGCGGCTCAGGCGCTCCTGAATGATTTCGAGATGCAGCAGCCCAAGGAATCCGCAGCGAAAGCCAAAGCCGAGCGCCGCCGAACTCTCCATCTCATAGGAAAAGCTGGCATCGTTCAGCCGCAGGCGGCCAATCGCCGCGCGCAATTCCTCGAATTCTGCGGCATCAACCGGAAACAGGCCGCAAAACACCACCGGCTGAGCCGGTTTGAAGCCGGGCAAGGGCTCGGCGCAGCCCTTGCGCTCATCGGTGATGGTATCGCCGGCGCGGGTGTCGGCAACCTGCTTGATCTGGGCGGTGATGAAGCCGATCTCGCCAGGGCCGAGCACCTCGACATCCAGCATTTTGGGCCGGAAGACGCCGATTTTCTCGACCTCATAATGCGCATCGGCGCGCATCATCCTGATTTTCTGGTGCTTGCGCAGCGAGCCATCCATGATGCGCACCAGCACCACGACGCCGAGATAGGCATCATACCAGCTATCGACCAGCAGCGCTTTCAGCGGCGCGTCAATATCGCCTTTGGGTGCTGGCAGGCGCGTGACTATGGCTTCCAGCACGCCTTCAATGTTGATGCCGGTCTTGGCCGAAATCGCCACAGCTTCCGACGCGTCGAGCCCGATCACATCCTCGATCTGCTGCTTGATGCGCTCGGGTTCGGCGGCGGGCAGATCAATTTTGTTGAGCACCGGCACGATCTCGTGGCCAGCATCGAGCGCGTGATAGACATTGGCAAGCGTCTGCGCCTCGACGCCCTGGCTGGCATCCACCACCAGAAGCGATCCCTCGCAGGCGGCCAGCGAGCGCGACACTTCGTAAGCGAAGTCGACGTGGCCGGGCGTGTCCATCAGGTTGAGAATATAATCCTTGCCATCATGGGCGTGATAATTGAGGCGCACCGTCTGGGCTTTGATGGTAATGCCGCGCTCGCGCTCGATATCCATGGAATCGAGCACCTGCTCGACCATGTCGCGCGCCGCGACGGTGCCGGTGGCCTGGATCAGCCGGTCGGCCAGCGTTGACTTGCCGTGATAAATATGCGCGACGATTGAAAAGTTGCGAATGTTGGAGATGGTTTCTGCGGTCATACCTGCCAAATAGCAGGCCTGCACGATTTCGCCTAGAGCGCAAAGGTTTTAAGTGAACTTTGGGCGGCCGATCTTCCATGACGGCTAGGCCGGGGTGATGCGGGCGAACCATTCGTCCTCGCTGATCACCTCGACGCCCAATGCCTCGGCCTGCGTGCGTTTGGAGCCCGCCCCCGGCCCGGCAATGACCAGATCGGTCTTCTTCGAAACCGAGCCGGATACCTTCGCGCCCAGCCGCTCGGCGGAAGCTTTGGCTTCCTCGCGGGTCATGCGCTCGAGCGCGCCGGTGAAGACCACGGTCTTGCCTGCCACCGGGCTTGCCGACACAATCTCCTCCATCGGCTGCGGGGTGACTTCTGCGAGCAGCGCGCTGACCGCGTCCCGATTATGCGCCTCGGCAAAAAACGCCAGCAGCGACGAAGCGACCACCTCGCCGAGCCCGTCGATGCCGGTGAGTTCGGCCATGGCGGCGGTCTGGTCGCCCAGCACAGCGTTCAGCAATGCGTCGATACTGCCAAAATGCCGCGCCAGGCGGCGCGAATTGGTCCGCCCGACGTGACGCAGGCCCAAAGCATAAAGCAAGCGGTTGAGCGGCACGCGGCGGCGCGCGTCAATGGCGGCGAACAGGTTTTTCACTGATTGCTCGCCAAAACCCTCGCGATCCTTGAGTTTTTTCAGGGACGCCGCATCGCGCGCCGCCAGCGTGAAAATGTCAGCCGGAGAATGGATCAGTCCGTCGGCATAGAATTGCTCGATCTGCCTGTCGCCAAGCCCCTCGATGTCGAAGGCGTCGCGCGAGGCGAAATGCTTCAGCCGTTCAACCGCCTGAGCCGGACACGTGAGGCCCGCGCTGCACCGGCGGACGGCATCGGCCACGCCCTTGTCATCGATTTCGCGCAGCGCTGCCGAACCGCAAGCCGGGCAGACCTGCGGAAAGACGAAGGGTTTGGCGTCACGCGGACGGCGCTCCATCACCACGCCGACGATCTGCGGGATGACATCGCCGGCCCGCTGGACAATGACATAATCACCGATGCGCACATCCTTGCGGGCGATCTCATCCTCATTGTGCAAGGTGGCATTTGAAACCATCACGCCGCCGACATTCACTGGCTCAAGGCGGGCCACTGGCGTCAGCGCCCCGGTGCGCCCAACCTGGATTTCAATGTCGCGCAGCTCCGTGACGGCTTGCTCAGCAGGAAATTTATGCGCCACCGCCCAGCGCGGTGCGCGCGATACAAAGCCCAACCGCTGTTGCAGTGCCAGATCATCAACCTTGTAAACAACGCCATCGATATCATAATCCAGACCGGGCCTTGCGGTGCCGATGGCGGCAAATTGGGCTTTCATGGCGGCGGCATCGGCACAAAGCGTCATCAGCGGGTTCACGGGCAGGCCATAGCTGGCGAAGGCCCCTACCATGCCGCGTTGGGTCAAGGCCGGCAGAGCACTGGCCTCGCCCCAGGCATAAGCGAAAAAGTGCAGCGGCCTTGTCGCGGTGATCGCCGGATCAAGCTGACGCAGGCTGCCCGCCGCCGCATTGCGCGGATTGGCGAAAACCGGTCGCCCCGCTTGCACCTGGCGCGCGTTGAGCGCCACAAAATCGCGGCGGCTCATGTAGATTTCGCCACGCACTTCCAGCACATCGGGTGGGTTCCCTCGCAAATGCTGCGGGATTTCCGTGATGGTGCGGACATTTGCCGTAACATCCTCGCCCTCGGCGCCGTCGCCGCGGGTGGCGGCAGTGACGAGTTCGCCGTCCTCATAGCGCAGCGACATCGAAAGCCCGTCGATCTTCGGCTCCGCGACCACGGCGAGCGGCGCCTCCTCCGCCAACCCCAGGAAGCGGCGCACGCGCGCGCAAAACTCGGCCACCTCCTCGTCGGCGAAGATATTGCCGAGCGACAGCATCGGCACATGATGCACGACCTTGGCAAAGCCTGCGGCCACCGGCGCGCCAATTTTTTGGCTGGTGGCATCCAGTGTTTTCAGCGCCGGCCATTGCGCCTCCAAAGCCTGCAAGGCGCGTCGGCGCTCATCATAGGCGGCATCCGACATAAGCGGCTGATCTTGTTGATGATAGGCGATATCTGCCGCCGCCACCTCTTTGGCCAGCGCCGCGTGGTTTTCCAGAATATCCCGAGGGATTTCGTGCGCCATGGGCCTCACTCCAAGCTCAACGCGCCCTCAAGCAGGCGCGTGGCGGCGGCCCGCGCCTCCTCGGTGATGCGGCTGCCCGCCAGCATCCGGGCGATTTCCTCGCGACGGCCCGCGCTATCGAGCACCTCGACGCTGGTCGCCACCCTGGCACCGTCGGCGACATCATCCTTGCTGATGCGCCAATGCTGGCGCGCCCGCGCCGCCACTTGCGGGGCGTGGGTGACGGCAAGAACCTGCACGTTTCTGGCGAGGCTCGCGAGACGCTGACCAATGGCATCAGCCACCGCGCCGCCTGCGCCCGAATCAATCTCGTCAAACACCAGGGTCGGGGCCGAGCCGCGCTCCGCCAGCGCCACTTTGAGGGCCAGCATGAAGCGCGACAATTCGCCCCCTGACGCGATTTTCATCAGCGGGCCCGGCTTGGTGCCGGGGTTGGTCGCTACCCAAAATTCCACACGGTCATAGCCCTGTTCACTGCCAGCGTCGGGGGTCGAGACAACCTGCGTGATAAAGCTGGCGCGCTCGAGTTTCAGCGGCGGCAACTCGGCATTGACGGCGCTGTCAAGCCGGACGGCGGCCGCCACACGCCGCTCGGAGAGCGCTTGCGCTTGCAGGGCATATTCCTGTGCCAGCGCAAGATGCCGGGCTTTGAGGTCCCGCAGCAAGGCCTCGCCAGCATCAATCCGATCGAGCGCCTCGATGAAGCCGACGGCTGTTGCCGGCAGTTGATCGCAGGAAACATTGTATTTGCGGGCCGCACCGCGGAGCGCAAACAGGCGCGCTTCGGTTGATTCGAGTTCCTGGGGATCAAATTCGGCGCGGCGCAGACTGTCCTCAAGCCGGGCTTGCGCCTCGTCAAAGGCCCGCAACACCGCCTCCATTGCCGCTACCGGAGCGGTCACAAGGTCGGGGGCCTGCGCGCCGCGCCGCTCCAGTCTGCGCGTCAAGGCCGAGAGCATCGCCACCGGCGAGCCGTGGCCGGTCAACGCGTCATGGGCTTCGGCGATATCGGCGACGACCTTCTCGGCCTGCATCATGCGTTGACGGGCTTCGGCCAGAGCCACTTCCTCGCCCTGCTGCGCGCTGAGCGTGTCAAGCTCATCGCGGGCATGTTCGAGATAGTCGCGCTCACGGCGCAAGGTCTCAAGGCGCGCCGTTTCGGTGATGACGGCGGCCTCGGCGCTGCGCATGGCGCGGTAAAGTTCGGCGACGCTCACGGCGGCAGGCTCCAGCCCGCCATAGGCATCAAGCAGGGCGCGATGATGGGCAGGCTCAACCAGAGCGCGTTCATCATGCTGGCCGTGGATTTCCACGAGACTGGCACTTAATGCCCGCAGCGCCGCCCCGCTCACCGGCTGATCGTTGACATAGGCGCGGCTGCGTCCATCGGCCATCTGGACGCGCCGCAAGATCAGGTCGCCCTCAATGGTCAACCCCTGTTCGGTGGCAATCTGGCGGGCCGGATGATCATCGGCGAGGTCAAACAACGCTGTCACCTGGCCCTGTTTGGCGCCGACGCGTACCAGCGCGCCATCGCCGCGCCCGCCCAGGGCCAGCGCGAAAGCATCAAGAAGAATGGATTTGCCGGCTCCGGTCTCGCCCGTAAGCACGCTCAGGCCGCTCGGGCAGGCTAGATCAAGCTGCTCAATCAGGACGATATCGCGGATGACGAGATGGCGCAGCATCGAGCGGCATATCCCCGCTCAGCCGAGTCCAACCGAATGGGCCAGAGTGGAAATCCACGAGCCAGCGTTCTCATGGGGTGCAAGTCCGCGACCCTTCAGAAGGCTATAGGCATCCTTGTACCAGGGGCTGTCGGGGAAGTTATGCCCAAGCACCGCTGCTGCAGTTTCCGCCTCATCGGGCAGACCCAGCGCCAAGTAGGCCTCGGTGAGCCGTTCCAGAGCCTCAGGTGTGTGGCGGGTGCGCTGATACTGGCCCAGAACCGTCCGGAACCTTGAAATCGCCGCCGGATAATCGCGGCGCATCAGATAATAGCGACCAATCGACATTTGCTTGCCTGCCAATTGGTCTTGCGTCACCAGCAGCTTGAACTTGGCTTCCTCGGCATAGGGCGAGTTGGGGTATTTGGTGACAATCTGCTGAAAGACGCCTTGCGCCTTGGTGGTCATGGTCTGATCGCGCGAGATGTCGGGGATCTGATCGTAGTAGGACATGCCGGCCAGATACAGCGCATAGGGCACATCGGGGGAAGTGGGATAGCGCACGTAATAAGTATGTGCCGCGCCGATCGCGTCGTCGTATTTTCCAGCCCGATAGTCCGCATAGGCCTCCATCAACTGGCTTTTTTCGGCGTAGCTTGAGAAAGGATGGTCGAGGGCGATCTTGGAGAACTGCTTTGCGGCGTCGCCGTCATCATGCTTTTGCAGCCGCACCAGACCCTGATCATACATCGTGTCGGCGGGGACAACCGGATCAATCTTGGTCTTGTATTTGGCGGTCGCGAAGGGATTCATGCCCTCAATGGTCGAGCAGGCCATCAACGGCAGCAGTAGCGCCACCGCCATGCCAAACCGCAGATTGCGGGACAAGGACACGTAAGATTTCATTCCGATCCACTCACCTAAGCGCACATAAGAGCCGTTCTCGAGCCGCCCCTTTAACACAGACCATCCCATCTGCCCATAGACTTGCCTGAATGGCAAGACGGGCCCCCGGATCAGGGCACCCTGGCCAGTGATGTCAGTCGACTTCCGGCGCGAAGGTCGCGGCGCCCGCGAGGCCGAGTTCTGCCTGGCCAACGACCGGGCGCAGCGCCGCAGAAGCGCTGTCCTGCACGAAAGCATAGGCCTCGCTGTCAGCAAACAAAGCTGCCAGCACGGCTACGTTCATTTTGTGCCCGCCGCGCGACGATGTGTAGCAGCCAATGAGCGGCGCGCCCGCCAGCGCCAAATCGCCAATGGCATCAAGCATTTTGTGACGCACAAACTCATCCTTGAAGCGCAGGCCTTCCGGATTCAAAATCCGCTCGCCCTCGATCGCCACGCTATTTTGCAGCGTTGATCCCAGCGCAAAGCCCGCCTGCCACAGCCTTTTGACATCGTTGACAAAGCCAAAGGTGCGGGCACCGGCCACCTCCTGGCGAAATTTCTTGGCGTCGAGATCCATCACGTAGCGTTGCTTGCCGATCACCGGATTGGTGAAATCAATGGACACATCCAGCTTGAAGCCACGGCGTGCCGGGGACAATTCGGCAAAGGCTGCGCCATCATCAACCCGCACAGTCTTCAGAATTTTCAGGTGGCGGCGCGGGGCCCTCTGCTGAACGATGCCGGCCTCATCAATCAGTGCCACGAAATCCAGCGCAGAACCGTCCATGATCGGCACTTCGGGGCCATCAATCTCGATCAGCACATTATCCAGCCCGAGCGCGCGAATCGCGGCCATCAGATGCTCGATTGTTCCGACCGACCCGGATTCTTCACGGCCAATCACTGTGCAAAGCTGCGTCACGCCAACTTCAGACCACAAGGCGCGCAACAGGCGTTCGTTACCGGAGGTCAACCCACTACGCAGGAACCTGACGCCCGAGTTGGCTTTGGCGGGTTTGAGCACCATGCGCACCGGCTTGTTACCATGCACGCCCCTGCCTTCAGCCAGGACCTCGTTGCGCAAGGTCGTCTGCAGCCCGTATTTCATGATACATCTCCCAGAACCTGCATGCGGCACATGCCACGTTCAGCCGCGCTGCAAGGTCAGCCCATAATCCATCAAAACCCCGCCAGCATCGTACAGCCTGCATTACAAGCCGCTTTCAGTTTGCGAAGCCCTGAAGAATCACCCCTCCAACAATTTCCATAGTTTAGCTGCTCGGGCCGTGGGGACAAAATCAATGATCTTTACGAGATGTAACAATTGATGACACTTTGTTCAACTCTTTGATATTTATAAGGGAGCGCCTTATGAAAAAGGCTCCGCGCCGGGAGGCGGTTACCCGCCTCCAGCCCATATTCTGACAAAGTCCTGACGCCATTCAGTGT